>CAMAPG010000225.1 GCA_945859965.1 Opitutus sp. GAS368
GTCAATCCCTTCTTCCGAGCGGGGTATATTCGCCGAAAATGACGTCTTCGGCGGGGTGTGCCGGCCGGTTTCCCGTTGCGGGACGCGCGATTTGTTTCAGGGCGGGCGACGAGTTTTCCATCCATTGCCGGAAATCACCCAGGGTGCGACAGGCTTCAGGCGGATGGTTCGCCAGCGAAAGAATCAGGGCGTTTTCGAGCAGCAAAGTGATTTCAATCATTTCCAACGAATCCAGCTCCAGGTCTTCGCTGAGGCGCAGTTCGGGGTTCCTCGCTGCGTCAGTCCGGCCGCAGCGAGTTATCGGCCCACCGTTCGCACCGACGGCCAGTGGTTTGCCGGTAAGTTTTCCGCAACAGCGAGCACAACTTGGGCGCACCCCAGTCCGGCTGCCTCCGTCGGGCCTGCCGCACCCGTTCCCACCATCGTCACCGCAGGCGGACCCCGCGCGAGCTTGCCGTGAGTGCTCGACCAGCCCGACGAACCCGCCCTTCAGGAACCGCCCATACCATTTGTAGCTGCAGACCCGACTGATCCCAAACTCCTGACATAATTCGGCCATGTTCTTTGCCCCATACAGGCGGGCCCGCACAAAGTCTCGTCGCCGATCCCTTTCTTCATTGATTTTCCGGGGTATATCGCCCCAGCAAAGTGTAAGCGATGCCTGACCACGTGCCGCTGAGGTGGCCTGCCCTCCATAGGCCCGGCGAAGGAGGGCACCAAGTCAACGACCTAGCCTAACTGCCCAACACGCGGCAAAAGGGTCACGGCCGATTCGGAAAGACGATTGATTCTCAGGGTGAATCTCCGGCGCGATGGGGTCTGATGAATTCGCGGGTGTTCATTTTCTCAATGGGCCTGGCCGTGGTGCTGGGCGCGGGGTTTTTCCTGCTCCGCCCGGGCAGCGTGAAGCCAGGAACGGCGAGGCAGGATCGCCTGGAGAGCGGTGGAAAGGATGGGATTGGGTCTGGAAACACGGAGAGCGGGCGTGCGGTTTTGCCCGCCAGGGAGGAAATCTCCACGGCGCTGAAACCGACGCATTCCGCGCTTTTTGAGCGGGCGATGCAGGGCGTCGCCCAGAGTCTCGAACGGGGGATTATGCCGCGGCCGCCCGTTTCGTGGAAAAACTGGCGACCGGTGCGGAGCGCGATCAACTGATCGCTGAAGTGGTGCGGGCGCTGGCGGCCAAAAATCCCTATGGGGCGGCGACCTTCGCGCTTTCGCTCACGCCGGGAGTGGCGCAATCCGCGGCCATCGATGTGGCGGCGACGGCCATTGCCGCCCGGAATCCCAAGGATGCGCTGCAGTGGACCCAGCATTTGCCGGATAATATGTTGCGGGGCATTGCGCTGGAATGGATCCTCGGGCACCTCGCGGCTTCCGATCCCCAAGCCGCGCTCGAACTCGCGGCGACACTTCCGCCCAGTCGGACGCAGGATGACGCGATTTGCAGCGTGGCCTCGTCGTGGTCGTGCAAAAATCCCACGGCCGCGCTCGAATGGCTGCAGACGATCCCCGACGGGCTGTTCAAGCCGAGGGCCGTGGCCACGACTGGCCTCGAACTGGCTCAATCCGATCCCCGGGCGGCGGTGGAACTCGTCGGCACGGTTAAGAATGAATCCGACCGCAAATTGCTGCTCGCGAGCATTGCCGGGTCGTGGGCGATGATCGATCCGCAGGCGGCGGCCTGGGCCGGCCAGATGCCGCGGGATGGAATGCGCGATCTTTTGCTGTCGAGTGTGGTTTCCGGCAGCGCCTGGGTGGCCCCGCAAGCCGCGGCAAATTTTGTTTTTCAATTGCCCGAGGGTGAACTACGCGACCGGGCGACGGAGCAGGTGGCCGCCCGTTGGAAATACCAGGATCCACCGGCGGCGGCGGCGTGGCTGGTTTCACTCCCGAAGAGCGAGGTACGGCAGAACGCAGTCAAGGGCCTGGCTTCACAGTGGGCCAGTTTTGACCCGGAACAAGCCAGCCAGTGGATCAAAGGCATGCCGCTGGGCGGCGAGTCGGGAGATTGCGGCCCGCAGCTACGTGGAGGTGCTCACTGTCGATCACCCGGACCAGGCCGCCCGGTGGGTCTCGGCGTTCAACGATTCCACTCAACTGCCCGGCCTGATCGAGCTCGTGGCCCTGTGGTGGTTACCGCTCAATCACGACTCGGCGGAAGCCTGGCTCATGAACACCTCACTGTCCGACGCTCGAAAAGAGGAATTGCGGCAGGTAAGATGAACGGTCTTCCAGAGGTCCAATCCTTCCAGTTGGAAAGCGTCGAAACTGCTTGCGGAATCCCACTGGAAGGCCAGCTCTGCCGCCATTTCACGAAGGCATGGGAAAATATTCTGGATTATGGCTGAATTATTGTAGGGATGGGGAGTCGCCGGATATATGAATATGCAGAGAACCGGATGAAATTTGTTTGATGTTTGATTCTTGTAGACGAAGGATAGACGTTTGTTCTCGGTATCCCCCCAACATGACAATGACTATGCCATATCCTCGCTCCGCCCATACGCGGATTGTTAAGAGACTCGCGGCACTTTTTGCCGCTTGCTTGTTAAGCAATACCTACGCCGCCCAGTCGGCGACCACACCGGCGACGGCAGAAAAAACCGTCGAATTGTCGCCCTTCGTCGTCGATACCAGCGCCGACCGGGGCTACAGCTCCAAGAACACGATCGCCGGCACCGGCTTCAATCAGACCCTGATGAAGCTGCCGCAGACGCTCAACATCATGAATCAGGAGATGCTCTCTGATTTGTCGATGTATGACGCGCTCGAGGCGATCCAGTTCGTCGCCCCGTCCGTGTCCCGCCACGGCTTCAACAACAACGACGACATGTACGTCTGGGGTTTCCGCCTCAACGGCCAGATCAAGGACGGCGTCGCCGTCAATCCCGGCATCGCGAGCGGCACCGGCCCAGGAACGATGTATGATGTCGATCGTATCGAAGTCATCAAAGGCCCGGCCGCCATGCTTTACGGCCAAGCCGCCGCCTTCGGTGGTATGGTGAACTACGTCACCCGCAAGCCAACGCGCGTCCTGCACTATAACATCAAGGCCCACTTTGGCACCCACGACGATATCGGCGGTGAAGCCCATATCTCCGGTCCCCTCACCGACCGCGTGCGCTACCGCGCTGACATTGGCGCCATTTTCAAGCACAACCTCCGCAAGGGCAGCTTCGATCGCGACAAATTCGTTGGCGGCGGTCTCGACTACGACATCAGCAGCTATTCCAAGCTGAACGTTGCGGCCTCCCTGTTCTATCACACTTGGGCGAACGGCCTAACGATCCTCGATCCGGAACAGGTGCGTACCGTCACCGTCCCGGATGGCATCTCGCCCAATGTCTACACGGTCAAGGCCATCCCTCTCCAAGGGGTGCCGAAGGATTACAACACCATCGAACCGTGGTACTATTACGGAATCAAGATGTGGAACGCCAACGCCACCCTGAGCACGACCCTCGGTGAGAAGCTGACGTCCAAGACCTACCTTGCCTACATCAACACCTACACGGAAGTCTTCCGCGACCAGCGCGGCCAGTTCCGCACTGTCCTCAACGGACCGCTCACTCCTCGTTTCGACATCGCCAATCAGACGTATTCCAAGCAAATCGCTAGTATCATGTAACGTTAGTTATTTCGCATTGCTGTCCGCGTCTCGGTGCGGTTTGTTCGGGCATGGCCAACCGATACAAAGTGACCTTAACGCAGACGGAACGTAATCAACTCACTGAGCTGACCCGCAGCGGCAAGTCGACGGCGGCAAAGTTCGTGCACGCACGGGCCCTGTTGCTCTGCGATGCGGGCAAGGGCGGCGATCCGTGGAAGGTGGTGGATGTGGCGGCGGCCTTGGGCGTGACGTCGCGCACCATCGAGCATTTGAAGCAGCGTTTTGTCGAGGAGGGTCTGGAGTCTGCGCTGGGGCGCAAACCGCAGCGCAAACCAAGGGAGGCCACCTTCGATGGCGAGTTTGACGCGCGCCTCACCGCGCTGGCCTGCTCGCAGGCGCCAGCCGGATACCAGCGATGGACCGTGCGGCTCTTGGCCGACAAGCTCGTCGAGCTGAAGATCGTGGACACGATCTCGACGATGAGCGTGCAGCGGTCGCTAAAAAAAACGAACTGCGTCCTCACCTGAGCAAATACTGGAAGATCCCGCCCGATGGGGACGGGGCGTTTGTCGCGGCGATGGAGGACGTGCTGGCCGTTTATCGCTTGGCTCACGATCCACGCTTTCCGGTCGTCTGCATGGACGAGTCGAGCAAACAGTTGGTCGGCGAAGTGCACGCTCCGATTCCCGCCGCCCCCGGTCGTGGGCAGATCGTCGATCACGAATACGTGCGCCACGGCGTCGCCACGCTGTTTGTGGAGGTCGAGCCGCTGGCCGGACGCCGCCATGTCGAAGTGACCGAGCGCCGCACTCGGCAGGACTGGGCTCACTTCATCAAAGCGATGCTTGACGAACGTTACGCTGCCGCGATCAAGGTGCGTCTGGTCATGGACAACCTCAACACCCACGACCTGGCCTCGCTCTACGAAACCTTCCCGCCCGCAGAGGCCCGCCGCCTAGCCGAGCGTCTGGAAATCCATTACACCCCCAAGCACGGCAGTTGGTTGAACATCGCTGAGATCGAACTGAGTGCACTCAGCAGCCAATGTCTGTCCCGTCGCCTCCCGGACCTCGGCACCATGCGCCGTGAAGTCTCCGCTTGGCTGCAGCACCGCAACACACGCGCCGCTCCTATCCACTGGCGTTTCACCACTCACGACGCCCGGATCAAACTGCACAGACTTTACCCGAAATTATAGCTGTTACGGGATACTAGGCCTAAAGTACGCCAACGGCGAAGGCGTGCCAAAGGATCTAGTGCAGGCACATGTGTGGTGGAATATCGCTGGAGCCATCGGCGATGCCGACGCGAAAACCAAGCTAGCCATAATCGAAAAACAAATGACCCCTGATCAGAAAGCTGAGGCTATGAAGCTGGCGCGGGAGCTGTTTGCGAAGCTGCCGAAGGGGTAGCCGCCACCGGCTTACCGCGCAAGGGTG
>CAMAPG010000226.1 GCA_945859965.1 Opitutus sp. GAS368
TGGGCGTGCCGTTTTCCGATCCCCTGGCCGACGGCCTCACCAACCAGCTCGCGGCCCAGCGCGCGCTCGAAAGCGGGATGACCGCGGCGAAGGTCTTTGAACTGGTCCGGCGCCTGCGCGCGACCAGCGAGGTTCCCATCATCTTCTATACCTACTACAACCTAGTGTTTTCCAACGGAGTGGACGCCTACGTGCGTGCCGCGAAGGATGCGGGCGTCGATGGCTTGCTGACGCTCGATTTGCCCCCGGAGGAAGCCGGGGAACTCACGACCGCTTGCAGGGCCCATGGGCTGGACACGGTGTTTATCGTGGCCCCGACCACGCCTGAGGCACGGATTCCGATCATTGCATCGGCTGCGACCGGTTTTATTTATTACGTTTCCCGCGAAGGTGTCACTGGCATGCGCGACCAGGTGGCGGCAAATATTCCCGAGGCCATTGCCCGCATCCGCCGGCATACCGCGCTGCCCGTGGCGGTCGGTTTTGGCATTTCAAACCGGGCTCAGGTGGCTGAAGTCGCGGCGCAGGCCGACGGCGTGGTGGTGGGAAGCGCCTTGGTGAATTGCATCCGCGATCATTTGGGCGACCGGGCCCGGATTGCCCCAACCCTGGCCGCCAAAGCGGCTGAGTTGATCGCCGGAGTCGGACGGAGCAAGCGCGCATGACCGCTTCGCCCCGCAAAATACTTCTGATCGACGACGATCAGCTCCAGTGCCGCCTGACCCAGGCGCACTTCAAGAAATTCAGCCAGGAAACCTTCGCCCTCGATTGGGCGGAAACCTACGAGGACGGTCTCGCCCGTCTCCTCGGGGGGGATTACGCCGCCTGCCTGCTGGATTTCCAGCTCGGGGAGCGCAATGGACTGCAGCTGATCGGGGAAGCCATGGCGGCCGGCTGTCACACTCCGATTGTTTTTTTGACCGCGGAAACGGCGGAACGCGTCGACATTGAAGCGATGAAGGCCGGGGCGCTCGACTATCTCGTCAAAGGCGAGATCACGTCGCGCATGCTCGAGCGGTCGTTGCGCTACGCGCTCAACCTCGGGGAGACGCTGGATGCCCTGCGGAGACTTGCCACGCGCGATGAACTGACCGGATTGCTCAATCGCCGGGAGTTTGAACGCATTCTCGCGGAGGAAAGCGACCGAGCCCTGCGGTTTGGCCGCCCGGTGGCGCTGGTCCTCGTGGACATCGATCACTTCAAAAGGATCAACGATACCCATGGCCATCCGGTCGGCGACGAAGTGTTGCGACAAGTGGCCCAACGCCTGAGCGAACAGGCCCGTTCCGTGGACCGCGTCCTGCGTTACGGGGGCGAGGAATTCGCCTTGCTGGTCATGGAAACTGATCAGGCTGCGGCCCTCGATGTGGCTCAGAGAATCTGCGAGACCGTGAAACGTGCTCCGATCGCGGCCGGTGATGGCGTTAATCTCAGCGTGACGGTCAGCGCGGGAGTGGCGGTGATCCCAGGCGATGCCACGAGCGGGACCGCTTTGCTGGCGTCCGCGGACAAGGCTCTTTACACGGCCAAAGCCCGTGGACGCGATTGCGCGGTGGCGGCCGGCTGAGAGTGGGTTAGGAGCTGTTTGGCGTCTCTCCGAGCAGCGAAAGCCGTGAGGCTTTCGTCCGAACCCGAAACGCTCACGCGTTTCGCTACGAGAATCTAAAGCAAACGGCATTTCTCAAACAGCCCCTAGAGAGTGGCTCGAATCGCGGGCACCAGAATGGGCAGGCTTCGCGGTTTAACGGTGAATTCGATTCGTGGGCCAAGCATATGCGTCTCGCCGTCCGTGTGGACCAGGCCGGGTGCGTTCCGTTCAATGACGAACCGGTCCGCCTGCCGATGGGTTACACCCGTTCGCAGCGTGCCGGTGAACAGACGCGCGAGCAGCGGCACGGCGTTGAAGAAGCCGACCGGAGGCACCACCGTGAGATCGAGCAACCCGTCGTCGATGCGGGCGCTGGGAGCGATGTGCGCATTGTTTCCGTATTGGTCGCTGTTGGCGACCGCCAGGGTGAAGACGCGCACCTGCTCGCTGTTGCCGGCGTGTTCGATCCGGCACTCAAAAGGTTTAAAGGCGGCGAACATCTGCGCGGCGGTCATGAGGTAGCGCGAAAATCCCCGGTGGTTCAGACGGTTAAACCGATCCGAAATCTCGGCCTCGAATCCCAGTCCGGCCACCGTGAAAAAGGGAATGCCTTCCACCCAACCGGTGTCGATGCGTCGCACCAGGCCCGAACGAAGAATTCCCAGCGCGTGCGGCACGGAACCATGAATGCCCAGATGACGGCCCAGACCGTTTCCTGATCCGCAGGGTACGAGGCCCAGGACGCTGTCCGTGCGGAGAACACCCCGGGCGACCTCGTTCAAGGTGCCGTCGCCGCCGACCGCGACAATGAGTTCGCAGTGTTCGGCCCCGGCCCGTTCCGCCAACTCGGTGGCGTGCCGAGGCCGGGCGGTGAAGACGATTTCCGCGCAATGCCTGGCGGCAAAGCGTTCAAGCGCGGGCAGGGCCCGGTGGGCGGCACCCGAGTGGGGATTGACGGATGAAACGGGTCTTCAAAACGTCCGCAGCCAAACAGCGGCACGGAGGATCGGCGAGAGGAGAACGTTCGCCTCGCGCGCGCCGGAAAACGTGTTTGTCTGAAGGCGATGAAACCCGTCCTGCATCTCCTCACCGGCTGCACCGCCGTGGGCAAGACGGAGTGGGCCCTGCGTTGGGCGGAAACGTATGGCGCGGAAATCATCTCCTGCGATTCGCTGTTGTTTTATCGCGGGATGGATATTGGCACGGCCAAGCCCACTCCGGTCGAACGCGCACGGGTGCCGCACCACCTCATCGATATTTGCGAGGTGACGGAAAGAATGGACGTAACGCAGTACGTCGCCCTGGCCAAAAAGGCGGCGGAAGGCATTGCCGCGCGCGGCCAGCGCGTGCTGGTGACGGGCGGAAGCGGTTTTTATTTGAAAGCGTTCCTGTCGGCGGTGGCGGACGATGTGGCGGTGGGGGACGAAGTGCGGACCGCGGTTGCGCAGTTGAGTTTCGCCGAGGCGGTGGAGGAATTGCACCGGCTCAATCCCGGAGGCCTGGGTAATCTCGATGTCGCCAATCCCCGGCGGGTGAGCCGGGCGCTGGAGCGATGCCGGGTCTCGGGGAAAACCTTTGCGACGCTTGCGGCTGAATTCGCGGCGCGTCCCTCACCGTTTGCCGACTGGTCCATTGCCCTCACCCAACTCGACCGCACGCCTGAGGATTTGGCGCAACGAATCGAACTCCGGGTCGCGGCCATGATACGGGCGGGCTTGGTCGGGGAGGTGAAAACACTGGTCGCACGCGGCCTGAAGGAAAACCCCAGCGCGGCCGGCGCCATCGGCTATCGGGAAGTGATTGGCTGCCTTGACGGAGCGAAGTCCGAGGCGGACCTGGTGGCCAAGATCGCTCAAAATACCCGGGCACTGGTCAAGAAGCAGCGCACGTGGTTTCGCACGCAATTACCCGCGCACCGGGTCATCGCTGCGGAAGAGGCCGCCGTTGACCGGCTTTTTGTCGTGGACTAGGCGACTCCGGAACTGCTGCGCTTACGGCCTGCGCCGGTAGCTGTCCCGAAAATAAGTGACGGTATCGGCACTCGTGATCTCGATGAGAGTGCTGGCCTTGGTCACGAGGCAGATTTTGCCGTCACGTTGCCCGATGCGGTACGTATCCGTGTTGGAAAAACGGGTTTCGGCGTCTTGGCCGTACTCCGTGAACTGAACGCGGCCACCGGCTTTGATCTCGATGCTGCGGTCGCCTTCATCCTGGCCAGTCGCATAGGCACCGACAATGGCTTTTTCCATTTTCGCCAGTTCCGCGGTGTCGGTGACGAACTGCACCGGCGGCAACTGGTTGACGCTGTCTGTGCAATACGCCGAATAAATGCTGTAGCCATTCAGCAGAAGACCCACGATGAGCAGGCTGGCGGCAACTCCGCGGGGCATGCGTTTTTTGGGCGTTGAAAGCAAAATCTGCTCTTCGGGGGCCGCTTCCACACCTGCTTCGTCTGCTCGTGCCACGATCTGCTCAGGGGTCAGTTCCAGATAGGAGGCATTCTGGTCCCGGGCATTATACAGAAAGAGTTTCCCCTGGCCGGTGCGCACGACGAACTTCCCCGCTTTGCCCGCGACGATGATCTGTGGCTCAGCCTCGTGGTTTTGCACCGAATCCAGTCCGCGGAAGGTGGCGAGGAGCGCGATCAGCTGGCTGGCGTCGAGCTCACCGACTTCGCGGCGGTCGAATGTCGCGCTCGCCTGGCTCGCATCCGGACTTAAATTGACGGTTGAAACCTTGAGCATGACGGGTTCAGCGCTCGAGTATGTAGATCGGGTAGTTGCTGGTTCCGAGTTGGAAATTGCCCGTGGCCAGGTTCCCGTCATCGATCGCGCGATCGATCGCGAGCAGTTGATTGGTGTCGGTCGTGACCGAATTAGGACTGACGGTGGCGAGGACGATGACCGCGCGATAACGCGTGCCATTTTGCACGCTGTTGGGATTCCAATAATATTTTCCGCCGATCGGGGTCACCCGGGTCCAATTGGATTGGCGCAAATACCCATCCATCCCGGTGGGAAACACCCCGGCGGCGCTGCCGGCCGGCCAGTCGCCGCGTTCGTGAACGTAGGCCTGGAAGGACCCGGAGAAGACGCGCAGATCATTGAGCACCGCGTCTCCCTTGGTTGTGACGATAATCTTCCGCGACAGTGGAACCGAGATTGCGGCGAGAATGCCAACGATCGTCACGGCCACGGCCAGTTCGACAATCGTCAGTCCGCGCCGACCGTGAAGACGCAGACTATCGGGAAGGCACGGACGGCGAACGGGGGCAGGAATATTCGCGGACGAAACGGTCACGTGAGGTGAGTAGATACAGCTGCCGCTGTACAATCAAGCCGGCGTGTGGAACGGGAGATCAGGACAGGACCGACGTTTGTCATTGTGAGCGCAGCGAAGAAGGTAGGGCGAGTCGTCTCCGACGAGCCGAACATACGGACGGCTCATCCGGA
>CAMAPG010000227.1 GCA_945859965.1 Opitutus sp. GAS368
CGCCTCTCCCACACCCGGATTGCGCGTCGCCGGCGGCGCGGAAGCGGGACGATCAGCCAGAAAAAAACGGGCGAAAAACGCCAGGCCGATTCCCCCAACGCCCAGGGCGATGAAGCCCATCCGCCAGCCATACGCTTGGGCGAGGTAACCGGCGACCGAACCGCCGACGACCACTCCGAAGTTGAGCCCCAGCGAGTGAATACCCAGCGCACGACCGCGGGTCGCAGGGCCATGATGATCCGCCAGCAGGGCCACGGCGGCGGGATGGTAAAGGCTTTCCGTCATGCCCAACAAAACCCGGAGAACACAAAGCATGATGAAGCCAGTGGTCAGGCCCGTGAACAACGTCACCAAGCTCCACAAGACGAGGCTGCAGACAATCAGGCGGCTGCGCGAATAACGATCCGCGAAGGTCCCCGCCACCAGCGAACTCAAGGCATAGCTCCAGAGGAACAGCGAGCTCAGCAAACCGGTGGTCACATCCGACAGACCGAGATCGGCGCGCAACGGCGGCAGCACCGCGGAAAACGCCGCACGGTCGGCGTAATTGCAGGCGACCACCACCGAAAGATATCCGACGATGCGCCAGGGGGTAATTTTCATGGCAGGAAAAAACTAGGGCCTGGCCCCGGGCTTGAGCCCGTTGGTGAAAGCCGAGACGTCCGCCTGCGCTTTTTTCATCCCGTTGAACACGCTGCGAAAATCGCTGATCACGTTGAAAAAGCGGAAGCCCATGTCGTAAAATTTCTTCACCTGATCCGGGGCACAGGGTATCGCCGCCACTTTCCCGTGTCGTTTGCACGCAGCCGTCACCTGGCGGAGAATCGCGGTCACTTCCGGATCATCGATCTGCCCGAACTTGCCCAAGCCCAGCGTGAGGTCGCCGGGTCCCACGAACAAAATATCCGCGCCCGGCAGGGCCGCGATCGCCTCGATGTGGGGCACCACTTCCGGTTCCTCGATCTGCACAACGAGGTAATTCTCGCGATTCGCATCGCGGATATAATCGGCCGGGGACATGTGTCCGAAATTCGATTCCGCATGCACGCCATCATAACCCCGGCGGCCAACTGGCGGGAATTTCATCGCATCGACCAATTCCCTCGCCTCGTCGACATGGCGCACGCGGGGCAGCATCAGGCCGCGGGCCCCTGACTCCAGCAGCCAAAGCAAATCCGTATAGTTACCCGGCTTGACCCGCATGAGGGCATCGACGCCGTTCAGCCGGCACGCCTGGATGTAGGCATACACCGCCGCCGGATCCATCTTCTTGTGTTCAAGGCAGACCCAGATCGCATCGAAACCGAACGTGCCGATCAACTCCACTACGGCCGGATCCTGATAGGAGGCCTTGGCGCAAATGATGGGCTCACCACTCGCAATTTTTTTCCGGACAGAAGAAACGGGCATCGGCATGGCCAAAGGGGGACTGGAATCGCTGACACTGAATGGGGTGAAAATCAGGACCGGATTCAATTCAGCGGATTCCACCGCCACCACAAGAAATTTTTCTCAGATTTGAGAAAAAAATCAGAACAGATGCAATCAACTGGTTGCGAACTGTATGGCGAAACCGGAATCAGTTGATCCGAATGACAATTTTCCCGAACTGTCCGCCACGCTGCATGAGCGCGAATGCGTCATCGCAATGGGTGAACGGAAAGACGTCGCACACCACCGGGCGCAGCTCTTGTTGGGTCACAAACTGGGTCATCGCCGTCCAGTCCGCCGGTGATCCCATCGTCGTTCCCAAAAGCGAAATCTGGCGCCAGAAAATTTTCCGTAGCGCGATGCCCGGAGCATTGCCCCGCGTGGCACCGAAAAAAACGATCCGCCCGCCGGGCGCCGCCAAGTCGACGAGTTGCTGGAAGCCTTCGCCGCCCGCGCTATCGATGATGACATCAAACAGCCACGGCGCTTTCGCCGCCTCGATCGCCCACTCCGGCTTCGTGTAGTTGAAGCCGCCCCGCGCACCGGATGCGGCCGCGCGGGCAATTTTCTCATCGGAACTCGATGTCACCCACACCGCGGCCCGCTGCGCCACTGCAAACTGCAGGGCAAAAAGCGCCACTCCACCCCCGATGCCGGTCACGAGGACACGCTCATTCGGTTTCACCTCGGCCCGGGAAAATACCGCGCGGTACGCCGTCAGGCCCGCCAGCGGCAGCGCCGCGGCTTCCTCCCACGAGAGATGCGCGGGCTTGGGCGCGAGCTGCGTCGCCGGAACGGCCACTTTTTCAGCCAGCGTGCCGGCACGCGGCAGTCCGAGAATGGAAAATTTATTGCCTTGGGCATGCTCGCTCACTCCCCAGTCGAGACTTGGGTTGATGATCACATCCTGCCCCACCCACGCGCGGTCAACGCCCGCCCCCACTGCCGTGACCACGCCTGCGCCGTCCGAACCCGGAATGCAGGGAAACTTCAAACCAGCATATTCACCCTGCTTGATCCACACGTCGCGGTGGTTTAATGCCGCCGCCCGCACCTCGACCACCACTTCCCCAGCCTCCGGCGTCGGATCAGGCACTTCGCTGTGGCGGGACTGGTTGACCGCAGTCAGTTGATAAGCGCGCATGGATGAAAGAAGCTTGGGGCGAGGTTGTAATGAATCCCCCTCTGATCGCAATCCGGGAGACTGGTTGCATCCCAAATCGCGTTATTTTGGCCAAATTCAAAATCAGCCGGGCACCTAACATGTGGGCGGGGTACCCTCACCCCGCACTACAACGCTCAACATCGAACGCTCAACTTTCAATGCTCAAGGAAAGCCCCTCACCCACTTGAGCGTTGGGCGTTAAGCGTTGAAAGTTGAACGTTCGAGTTTCTTTCGCGGAGCGATTCATGCGGGGTGAGGGCACCCTGCCTACACCGGCGGACAAACCTAACCGAGTAATGCGATCACGCCCACGCCCGGCCATATTGTGCCGGCAGCACCGGCGCCGGTTTGACCCCGAGGGCGCGAGCCGCACGCAACGGCCAGTTCGGATCCCGCAAAAATTCCCGCGCCAGCAACACGAGATCGGCACGACCCGCCCGGATGATTTCATCCGCCTGCGCCGGCTCGGTGATCAGGCCGACCGCCGCGACGGCAATCCCCGCTTCGCGCCGAACACGCTCGGCCAGGAAAACCTGATAGCCAGGGCCGGATGGGATTTTCGCCGAAGGAACCACGCCTCCCGAACTGCAATCGATCAAATCCACTCCTTCCCGCTGCAAGAGCCGCGCGAGTTCGATGCTTTGCTCAATCTCCCAGCCCCCGTCGACCCAGTCGGTGCACGAAAGGCGCACCGTCAACGGCAGGCGATCGGGCCAAACCGCGCGGACCGCACGGGTCGTTTCGACTAAAAAACGAATCCGGTTCTCAAAACTGCCCCCATAATTATCGGTGCGCTGGTTCGAAAGGGGCGAAAAATATTGATGCGCCAGGTATCCGTGCGCCCCGTGCAATTCGAGCCACTCATATCCCGCCGCCAGCGCCCGCTTCGTCGCGGCGACAAAATCGTTCTGCACCTGCGCGATGTCGGCCGGGGTCATCGCCCGTGGAACTTTCCCGAGCGGCTCGCCAAACGGCAGCGCACTCGGCGCGACGGTGGGCCAGCCTCCAGCTGCGTCGGAAAGATGCGCCCCGCCTTCCCATGGCCGGCTCGCACTCGCCTTGCGTCCCGCGTGCGCGAGCTGGATCCCCGGCACCGCGCCCTGCCCTTTCACGAAGCGATTGATCCGGGCCAGCGGCTCAAGGTGTTTTTCCGCCCACAAGCCCGCGTCGCCGGGCGTGATGCGGCCATCCGGTGAAACCGCGGTCGCTTCCGCGATCACGAGTCCCGCGCCTCCGGCCGCCCGGGCGCCGAGATGCACGTGATGCCAGTCCGTCGCGACTCCGTCCTCGGACGAATACATGCACATCGGCGAAACGCCGATGCGGTTGCGGAGCGTGACCGACTTGATCGTCAGCGGTTCAAAAAGCGAAGCCATCGCCCAAGCAACGAGGAATCATTCCGTTCGCAAGTCAGGCTGCTGCACCGAACGGCGATTTTACTACTCTGCGCGTTTGCCCCACCGCTCCGCGAGGACTCCGCAAATGATCAACTGGAGCGGATGATAAATCATCAGCGGCAACAGGATCATGCCCATCGCCGGATGACCCGCGAAAATCAACTTCGCCATGGGAATGCCCGAGGCCAGGGTTTTCTTCGAACCGCAAAACATCGCCGTGATCTTGTCCTCCCGGGAAAATCCCAGCGCGTTGGAGGACGCCGCCATCGCCAACATCGCCAGCGTGAACAGCAGCAGCGAAATGCCGAGCACGAGGAACAGCACCGTGAGGCCGTGACCGGTCCAGACCCCCGCCTTGAACGAGTCACAGAACGACGTGTAGACGAGCAGGAGGATCGTGCCGCGGTCCGCGAGAGTGATGCGCTTTTTATTGCGACCGGCCCACGCGCCCAGCAAGGGACGGCTCAGTTGTCCGACCACCAGCGGGAGCACCAGCCATTTGCAGAGATCGATGATCACCGGCAGCAATGCCTGCGTCTGGCCCGTGGATTTGAGCACCAGTGCGACCCAGAACGGGGTCAGGAAAACGCCCAGCAGACTGGAAAGCGTCGCGTTGAAAACGGCCCCGGCGACATTCCCGCGCGCGGCGGCGGTCATCGCCACCGACGACGACACGGTCGAGGGCAGCGCACAGAGAAAAAAGATGCCGAGCTTCATCTCGGTCGAGACGTGCGTGCCCAGCGCCAGGTTGAGGCCGAGGCCGAGCAGCGG
Organism: Opitutus sp. GAS368; assembly: GCA_945859965.1. GTDB lineage: Bacteria > Verrucomicrobiota > Verrucomicrobiia > Opitutales > Opitutaceae > CAMAPG01. The sequence continues at coordinate 4,765 of CAMAPG010000227.1, forward strand.
GAAGAGCAGGAAGGTGCTGGACTGGACCAGCAGATGCAGCGGCCAACGCATCGCCCCTGCTTTCATCGCGGCAAACGACAGCGCGACGCCGTGCAGGAAAAAGATCAGGGCGACGCCCGCCTTCGTCAGGATCTCAGGGTGCAACCATCCTCCCGAAGCTCCCGGAGTGGGAAAAAGCCACGCCAACAGGACGGCGGCGGCCATGCCAAAGAGAAACCAATCGAATTTTAATTTC
>CAMAPG010000228.1 GCA_945859965.1 Opitutus sp. GAS368
CGGCGTGCCGGTGAGCCAGTGGCTCGAGACCGCCACCGAGGAAATGCTCGTGCGCGCGATTCGCGATTATGGCGAGGAACAGCACTGGCGGCGCGTGGTGCGCGCGCTCAAGGACGCCCGCGGTTCGGGCGCGCTGGCCCGCACCTCGAGCCTGGCGGATGTGATCGCCGCGGCCATTCCGGCGCGGGATCGCCACGCCTCAAAGATTCACCCGGCTACACGCGCGCTTCAGGGATTGCGGATCGTCGTCAACGACGAGCTCGGCGCCTTGGAACGCGCGCTGCCGGTTTCATTTGCCAAGCTCCGCGCCGGCGGAGTCCTCGCGGTGATCAGCTTTCACTCGCTGGAGGACCGCATCGTCAAACAGCTTTTCCGCCGCTGGTGCGGCCAACCGGAAAATGCGGACGACGCGATGCCGCAGGATTTCCGCGTGAAGCTCGCCGAACCGCTCACGCGCCGCCCTGTGACGCCCGGCGACGTCGAAATTGCCGCCAATCCCCGCAGCCGTTCCGCCAAGTTGCGGGCGCTGAGAAAAATTTAAGCCGTCGAGACCGTCCCCCCTCGCTCGATGAACAAATCCCACACTCACGCGTTCGTTAACCAGTTGCTCGTCTACACGCTGGTCATGATCTGCTTCAGCGGCAGCGTCGGCCTCGGCACGGTCTGGCTGCGTCATCAGATTTCCATCGCGGCCAACCGCGCCAAGCAGCTGGAAACCCGCATTGCCGAGGTGGAGCGCCATCTGGCCGAAACGACCACCGAGGTCGAAATGGAGCAGGGCCCCGAGGTGCTGATGCGTCGCAATATCTCCTGGCGTCTTGGATTGGTGCAACCGCAGGAACCGCAGGTCCAGCGGGTGGGCACGGACGTCGTGATCGCCCTCGCGACGAAACGCAATCGCGGGTTGTTTGCCGATTCGGCTGTGACTCCGGTGGTGTTTCGCTTGGGAGGGAGCCGGTGACGTCATGTCAAAAGGTTTCGCCTCCAACTACCGGATTGTCCTCCTAGCGTCCGGTATCCTGGTCAGTTTTATCGGGCTGGGCGCCCGCCTCATTTGCCTCCACGTGGTCGATCGCGGCGAACTGATGCAGTATGTCATCAAGGCCCGCCGGCAGATCATCGTCGAACACGCGCGGCGCGGTGACATTCTCGATGTCCGCGGCGGAGTCCTGGCCACAAGCCGCACGCTGATGGAAGTCGGCGTCGATCCCCAGTCCCTCCGGGCCATCGACGAAGCCAAGTGGCCGCAACTCGCCGAACTGCTCGGTTTGCCGGTGGCCGAATTGCGGAAAATCCTGACGACGAAGTCCAAGAAGGTGGATCCGGTGAAGTCGGCTGGAACCGCGCTCCTGGCCGCGGTCGGCCCGTCGGCGGTGACGCCAGCCGCCCGTCCGTCGGCGGAAGACATCAACGGGATATTCGACCTGTCGCGTGCGATGGAGAAATCGCCGGCCAATTCCGAGAAAACCGAAGCGGCGGAGGACGAGGTCTCACTCGATGAGGAGCCGGATGCCAACGGCCTGCGTCTCATCCGCTATGCGAAGTTGAGTCCGCACGTTGACGAGAGCACCTATGACAAGGTCATGGCCCTCGGAATCAAGGGTGTCTATGGAACCCGCATTTACAGCCGCGCCTATCCGCACAACCAGCTGGCCTCCCATGTGATTGGCTATGTGAACAAGGCCGGTGTGCCTGCCGCGGGGATTGAAAATTATGCGGATTTCTACCTGCGCGGCCAGAATGGCTGGCGCGAAGGCGAACGGGACGGAAAAGGCCGCGAAGCCGCCCAGTTCCGCACGCGGGAAGTTCCCGCCAGCGACGGTTACAGCGTAACCCTTTCACTCGACATGATGGTGCAGCACATCGTCGAGGAGGAACTCGAGTTCCTGGCGAAGAAGTACCAGCCGCAGAAGGCGACAATCATCGTGAGTGATCCGCGCACGGGCCATATTCTCGCGCTGGCGAATTATCCGACCTTCAATTTGAGCGAGTATGGCAAGGCCGATCCGGCTTCGATGCGCAACATCGCGGTCGCCGACCAATATGAGCCCGGCTCGGTCTTCAAGATTGTCGCGGCGGCGGGCGCATTGGAAAACGGCTTGGTCACGCCGGGTACCCGGTTCGACTGTTCGATCGAAAAGATCGAGTACCGTGGCTCCGTCCGCTCGCTGCCCGGCGAAGATCATCATTTTGACCATCCGCTCACGGTGGCGGAAATCATCGCTCGTTCCTCGAACCGCGGCGCGGCGCAAATGGGGATGTTGCTCGGGGAAAAGAAATTTTATGAGTACGTGAAGGCCTTTGGCTTCGGCGGCCGGACCGGATTTCCCGTCGGCGGCGAAGTGGGCGGCACGCTTGCTCCCCCGGAAAAATGGGACGGTCTCACGATCACCCGCATGCCGATGGGCCATTCCGTGGCCGTTACCCCAATGCAAATGCACATGGGGATGAGCGTCGTGGCCAGCGGAGGCCTGCTGCTCCGTCCGCAGATCATCCGCGAGATTCGCGACGCTTCGGGCGAGGTTGTCTACCGCTTCGGAACTGTTTCCAAACAGCGTGCGTTTTCCGAGCGGACGGCCGCCACGATGGCAAAACTGCTGATGGGCGTGGCCTCAAAGGATGGCACGGCACCCCTCGCCGCCATTCCGGGCTTTGAGGTCGCAGGCAAGACCGGCACGACTCAGAAACTGGTGCCGACGGTGGATTCCAAGGGCCGCACCGTCCTGCGTTATTCCGAAAAGCATCACGTCGCGTCGTTTGTGGGCTTTTTTCCCGCCAGCCGGCCCCAGGTCGCCATTTCGGTGATCGTTGACGACGCCGACGCGCATGCTCCGGGCGGAATCGCCTACGGCAGCGGAATCGCCGCGCCGTCGTTCAAGCGTATCGGCGAGCAGCTGATCCAATATCTCGACATCAAGCCGGCCTACGAAACTCCCGCGCGCGGTCCCGGTCTGTTGGCTTTGGAAGGAGGCCGGCGGTGATCGGCTACCTGACGCAAAACTATCCGCTGATCCACGCATTCCAATCCCGGACCAGCAGCCGCACCCGTCAGGAGACGCGGATTCACAACCGGATTTTCAAAATGGCCCCGAAACTTTCCGACTATTTTCCCGACGATGAAATCATCGCCGTACGCGGTTCGCTCGACCGGCCCATCTCCGGTCTGGTGATGGACAGCCGCCGGGTCGTTCCAGGTACCTTGTTTTTCGCCCTGCCCGGTTTGCGCGCCGATGGCGCAATGTTCATCGACGAGGCGATCGCACGCGGGGCCGTGGCGGTCGTGACGCACAAGCTTCCTCTTTCAACGCCGGCGAAGGTCACTTTCATCCAGGTGGCCGATCCGCGCACCACGCTCGCGCGCGTGGCGCAACGCTACTACGGGTTCCCGGACCGGTCCATGACGGTGGTCGGCGTGACCGGTACCAACGGCAAGACAACCGTGGCGCATCTCATCAAGCATTTCCTGAACGGCGACCAGCGCGTCGGCCTGCTCGGCACGATCAACTATGACCTCGGCGGCCGGAGCGTGCCCTCGTTCAAGACCACGCCCGAGTCGCTCGATACCTACGGCATGCTCGCGCAGATGCGGGACGCCGGCTGCCGCCAGGCGGTGATGGAGGTGAGTTCGCACGGTCTGGACCAGAAGCGCGTGCTGGGCCTGCAGTTTGGCGCGGCGGTGTTCACCAACCTGACCCGCGACCACCTCGACTACCACCAGACCCTCGATGCCTATTTCGAGGTGAAAAGCCGCCTCTTCACCGGTGCCACCGGTTCCCAGCCCAAGGTGGCGGTGGTGAATCTCGACGATCCTTACGGGGAGAAACTTTCCGCGGTGATCCCGACCTCGCTCAAAAAAGTGACGTTCGGCGAAAATCCGCAGGCGATGGTGCGCGCGGAAAATATCGGCCTCGGTTTCAAGAATACGACGTTCAAGGTGATCTGGCCGCAAGGCGAGCTGACCGTAGATTCGCCGCTGGTCGGGCGTTACAACGTCAGCAATCTGCTTGCCGCCATCGCCACCGCCTGGGGACTGGGCCGCGACCCGGTGGTGTTTCTCGCTCGGCTGAACGCCTTCAAGGGCGTGCCCGGGCGCATGGAGCGCATTGAAGAAGGACAGCCCTTCAACGTGCTGGTGGATTACGCTCATACCGACGACGCGCTCCGCAACGCCCTCGGGATGCTCCGGCCGATCACGCCGGGCCGGCTGTTCGTAGTCTTCGGTTGCGGCGGAAATCGGGATCGCTCGAAGCGCCCGCTGATGGTCAAGGCCGTGCAGGAGTTCGCGGACTTTGCCTTTGCCACCGCGGACAATCCCCGCAGCGAGCCGCTGCAGCAGATTTTCGACGACATGAAAGCCGGAGTCACCGCTCCGGAAAAAATCACCTGGGTCGAGGATCGCCGCCGGGCCATCAGCGTTGCGCTCGATGCCGCCAAGGCGGGCGACTGCCTGCTGATCGCGGGCAAGGGTCACGAAAGCTATCAGGAGTTCACGGACACCGTGATCCCGTTCGATGATCGCCAGGTGGTCCGTGAGTTGATCGGAGTCAAAACCTTGAAACACGGATGAACGCCTATGGTATCAATCAAGTAGGGCGGGTCTTCGACCCACTCTTCTACGGGCGATTCTGCGGCGTGAGAGCAGATCAATTCAAGGGCGGGTCAAAGACCCGCCCTACTGAAAGCCATGCCTGATTTCCCGGCACAACAACTTGCCACTTGGACCGGCGGTCGCTGGACAGCGCTGCCGGTCCCGTCGCTTTCGGGTTTCACGATGGACACGCGCCAGCTGCGCGCGGGCCAGGTGTTCGTCGCCCTCAAGACGAGCCAGCGCGACGGGCACGATTTTCTCGCCGCCGCCCTGGCTGCTGGAGCCAGCGCGGCCATTGTCGCGATTCCCAACCGGACGCTGGCCCTGCCGCAGCTGGTCGTGGCCGATCCGTTGGCAGCGTTTCAAACCAT
>CAMAPG010000229.1 GCA_945859965.1 Opitutus sp. GAS368
TCTCCTGTTTGCAGCGTGGAGTCTGCCGGTGAACCTGAAATCCATTTCGCCGGCTTTGCTCAAGGCCGCCGGGCAGGGCACGCCGACCGTCGCGGGTTTTGGCCGGGATCTGGTGGATTACGAGAAACTCGGTCCGGCAGCGCTGGTCCTCAATACGGCGCAACAGATGAATGATCCGCGGGCGCCCGCGCTGGCATCGGCGATCCAAGGCTTGGCGGCACACCAGCCGGAACTCGTGGCCTGGGGTGGCTGGGATCCGTTCCTTGACCCGTTGTTCAATCTCCGGGGAAGCCGCGGGAAATCGGCCAGCACGCCCGTGCTGACGTTTTTCCTGCCGGAAAAAGCCCGTACCACCCTGCGCACTTACCTGACGAACTCCCGGTCGATCGGCGTGCAAACCGTGCTGAAAACCCGCGAGGTCAAAGGCACGGGTCAGTTTGTGCCGGCGACGATTCCCGGTGGACAACCGCTCGACGCGGTGATTCTCCTCACGGCTTTGCTCTATCAAGGTGAGCATCTCTCCCCGAGTTTGCAGCGCGAATTGCGGGGTTTGGCGGACGCCGCGGTCAGCAAACAGGAGCTGGGCGACCTGGAAATATTTTATCTCGATCTGCTTTCGCTCGCGCAGCGGCTGGACTGGATCCAGTTGAGCGAACTGCTCCGCCGGACCGAGAACGCACGGACGGTCGGCGAATACGCCCATCTCGCACGCGTGGCGCCCGACCAGCTGCCTTTGATTTATACTGCGGCGCTTTTCTCCGGCTCGGCGGACCGGGTGGCCAGTTATCTCCTGCAGTTTGGCAAAGCCGGGGTGGAGGATCTGCGCCTCGCTCTCACCTACGGACAAGGTGCGGTTCGCCAGCTGCTGACCCGGCAGGTGCCCGTGAGCCGCGGGGCCAGCCCGGAGATCGGCGCAACCTCCGAATTCGGCCTGCTGCATCCCAAGCTGGCGCTCGGGCTCAAATGGCTCGGATTTTTGCTGGGAGCCTTCTGCCTGCTTCGTGGTCTAGAGCGGGCGTTCTTTGCCCCTGATTCCGAAATGGGCCCAGCCCTGCCACATCTGCAAGGGGGCGTTCTCGCCGTGCTGCTCGCAGGTCTCCTGGTGCTGGCGACCGAGCCCTTCCTGCTCAAGGCCGCACCTCCTTCGGAATACCTGGTCCGCTTCACTTTTCCCGTTCTGGTCGCCACGCCGGCCGCCCAGACTGATTCCACCGTCAAACAGTCACTTACTATGGATACTTCAACGCTGCTCTCCATCGGATTCTTCGCCGCCTTGCAGGTGGGCATGTATCTGATCTGTCTCGTCAAAATCCGCGAGGTCTCGCATTCCACGGTCCCGCCGCTCGTGAAGCTCAAGCTGATGGAAAACGAGGAGAACCTCTTTGACGGCGGCCTGTATCTCGGCATCGGCGGAACCGCGACGGCCCTCGTGCTGCAAGTGCTCGGAGTCATCGAGCCCAACCTCCTGGCGGCGTATTCCTCCAATCTTTTTGGCATCACCTGCGTCGCGCTGGTCAAGATCCGCCATGTGCGCCCCTACAAACGCCTCCTGATCCTGGAGAGTCAGGGTGAAATGAAGGTGTCGGTATGAATAGAACGCTCCTGCTCATCCTCTGCGATTTCCTCCTCCTCAATCTCCTCGCCCTGACGCGGTGGGAAAAGGCGGAGCCTGCGCGGGCGAAGCGGCCGCCGGTGCCGGAGATGGCGGCCAACGCGCAGACAAAGGACCAGGACCTCGTGGCGGCGATGAAGCAATCGCTTGCCGACGAACAGGGCACGCGCGCACAGCTGACCCAGCGCCTGACCTCGGCGGAATCCTCGCTCGCCCTCCGCGAGCAAAATCTCGCGACCTTGGAATCCGAGCGCACCAAGCTTTCCACGGCGCTGACCGAATCGCAGCGCACGGCGGCCCAGCTGGGCCAGCAGGTGGCGCAGGCCACGCAGGAAGCGACGCTCACCAAGGAGCAACTGGCGCAATTGCAGAAGGAACTGGCCGACCGCCGGGCCGAGACGGAGCGCCAGCGGAAAGCGCTGACCGCGCTTGAAGGCCAGCAGTCGGAAGCCCGGCAGAAAATCGAAGGGCTCAATGTCGCCGTCAAGGTGGCGGAGCAGGAAAAACAATTGCTGCGCGAGAATGCGCAGACCTTCCAGCAGCAGGCGGTGGCCGAGCGCGAGGAACGCCAGAAAGTGCAGGCGACCACGACCCAGCTCGCGCAAGGCGTCGGCCAGCTCGCCGAACGCTCGGGCGAACTCACGAAGGAAATCCGGGAGAACCGCCCGATCAACGCCAACGTGCTCTACAACGATTTTCTGGCGAACCGCGTGCAGACCGTGTTTACCGCGATCCGCCCCGGCCTGTTCGGTCCGGCCACGCGCACGCGTGAAACCCAGACCGTATTCCTCACCGATGGGGCGCAAGTTTACGCCTTGTTGCATCTCTCCGACACGCCGTTTTCATTGCTCGAGCCAGGCACGAACTGGGAGCAGCTGCTGGTGGAATTCTCGCGGCCGCCTTCGTACAAGAGTCGTGCCGGTGAAGTGCGCTTCCTCTCCGTCGATCCGCGTGTCATCGCGATTCCCGTCGATTCCGCGCAGGTCGCGGCCCTTGGCGTGAAGGTCTACCAAACCGCGCTCGATCCCTATAAATTCCCGGAGGCCATGCTCATCAATGGCGGCGGGAAAGGTTACGGCGAAGTCGGCTTCAAGCTCGACGCCTCGCAACCGGGCTACGTGCGTGTGGACAACCGCCTGTTCAAACGCCTTTTTGGCGACTTCGCCCCCTCGCGCGGCGATCTCGTGCTGAGCAAGACGGGTGAATTGCTCGGAATCATGGTCAACAGCGACTACTGCGCCGTGGTGAATAATTTTCTGCCGTCCCACACCATTCGCACCGGCGAAAACGTGAAGGTGCAGCAGACCGGCCAGATTTTCGACGAACTCAGCGCCCGCTACCGCGGCCTGCCGTTGAAGCTGCAGTAAAATGTCCCGGCGCGGTCTTTTTAACCACAAAGACACAAAGGGACAAAGTTCGGTCCGGGGGTGTTCGAACCCCAATGCCTTTCTTTGTCCCTTTGTGTCTTTGTGGTTAAAAAGGATGGGTGCCCTCACCCCGCTTGAATCACTCGCGGGGTGAGGACACCCCGCCTACATCAGAAAAGCCTCAGTGCTTCGTCTCGACCGGACTGGTGCCGGCGCTGGCGATGCGCACATCACCTTCACCGAGCGTGCGGCGGAACAGGCCGATTGCGAGCTGGTAGCAGGTGAGGGCGAGCTCGGGGTCGTAGCGATAACCTTCGTCGCGCATGAACGCGTGGGCTCCGTTGAACTCGTGCCAGGTGAACTGGGTGCCCGCGGCGGCGAGCGCAGCGTGGACCTTGGCGCGGCCTTCGGCGGGAACATGTGGATCCTGGTGGCCCCAGATCATGAGCAACTCGCCTTTGATCTCGGCGGTGCGGGCGAGCGAATCGTCGTTCATGCCTTTGCCGAGGCCGCGCTTGTGCAGGTCGGTGGCGTAGAAACAGACGCCCGCGAGCGCCTCCGGATTCATCGCGGCGCGAAACGCGAGGTGGCCGCCGATGCAAATTCCCATGACGCCGAGTTTGCCGGTGCAGTGTTCGTAGCCTTTGAGAAACGCGAGGACGGCCCGCGCGTCGGCATCATAAGCACCGAGTTCCTTGGCGGTTTTCAGCGCATTGCCGCGGTCCGCCCCGGCCTGGTCGTAGGCTAGGACCGTGCCGGCAGGTTCGAATTCATGATAGATCTCGGGCACGGCGACGACGAAACCGTGGCCGGCGAGCATCGCCGCGGTCCGCCGGATGGGACCGGTGACCTGGAAAATCTCGGAATAGAGGAGGATCCCGGGGTATTTGCCGGGCGCCGTGGGACGGAAAATATCCGTCCGCATGGTTCCGGAAGGCGTGGCCAGATCGACGGGTTCGTTGTCTTTGATCGTCATTTGAGGAAAGGGACGGGGATGCGGTGATGATGAATTGAATGTGGAAAGCTGGAAATCAGGTATCGATCCGTATGCTTCTCAGCCATTCTATCTGGTCATCTGGGATCCGGTTATTTCCAAGGATTGAAAAGGTTCGTTCCTGATTTCCACCTTTCCACATTCAAAATAAATCTTTCCTCAAGGCAGGGTCAGCTCGCGGACCCAGATGTTGCGGAAGGCGGTCGGATTATTGTGCTCCTGCAGCTCGAGCGGCAGTTTCGCGGCGTGCGCCTTGTAAACCGGAAGTCCGCGGAAAACGGTCGCGCCCTTGAGCGCGGCGTTGCACTGCACGAGGACGCCGTTGTGCAAAACGGTGATGCGGGCCGGGCTGAGCAGGCTGCCGTCGGCGGCGAAACGCGGCGCGATCCAGATGGCGTCGTATGTCTGCCATTCGCCCGGCGGGCGCGAGGCATTCACGAGCGGGGCAAGTTGCTTGTAGATCGAGCCGGCCTGGCCGTTCACATACGTCGGATTCTGGTAGGAATCGAGGACCTGCAACTCGTAGAGGCCCATGAAAAACACGCCGCCGTTTCCCCGGCCCTGGCCGCTGCCCGTGACCACGGCGGGCGTGCGGAATTCCAAGTGGAGCTGGAGGTCGCCGAACGCGGCCCGCGTGCGGATGTAGCCGGTTTTGGGTTCAACGACCATGGCATCGCCTTCCCTTTTCCACGGCGCCGGTCCCCCGGTTTTCACGGACTGCCACGCGTCCAGCGATTTGCCGTCGAAGAGGACAATAGCATCGGACGGAATGCCGCCGGCAGGAGCGGTGACCACAGCGGGAACCGGCTGCCACACTTCTGTGAGCGCGGGTGGAGGCAGGTTGTCGGCGGCCGTCGCCAGCGCGGTCGACTCGGCGGCGGTGGCGCTGGTCACAAGGAGGAGCGCGAGGGGGGTAAGCAAAGATCCGGGGTGCATGAG
>CAMAPG010000230.1 GCA_945859965.1 Opitutus sp. GAS368
GGCGGACCGCGACGTGTTCATCGAGTTTGCCGGCGCCTGCGCCCTGTTCGGGGTGCACCTTTCCCGGATTGCCGAAGACCTCATTCTCTGGAGCAGCACCGAATTCAAATTCATCGAACTGCCCGACGCGTTCTGCACCGGCTCATCCCTGATGCCGCAGAAGAAAAATCCCGACTCCTGCGAACTGCTGCGGGGAAAATCGGCGCGCCTGCAGGGCAACCTGCACACCCTGCTGACGCTGGCGAAGGGTCTGCCGATGACCTACAATCGCGACCTGCAGGAGGACAAACCGCCGGTTTTCGACAGTTTCGACCAGACGGCGCTTTGTGCCGACGTGCTCGCCGGCACCGTGGCGGGGTTGACGGTGGAACGTGAAACGTGCGCCGCGGCGGTGCGGGACCCCGCGCTGCTGGCGACCGACCTGGCGGATTACCTGGTGTTACGCGGCGTGCCGTTTCGCGAGGCCCATCATGCGGTGGGCGCAGTCGTGCGCCTGGCGGAAAAAAACGCCATGCGCCTCGATCAGCTTCCCACCGAGGAAGTGGAAAAAGTCCACCCGGGGTTTGGCCCCGACTGGGCGGACGTATTTGACCTGTCGCGGGCGATTGCCAAGCGCACCGGCACGGGGATGCCCGGTCCGGCCCAGGTGCAGAAACAATTTCGGCGCTGGAAAAAACAGCTGAAGTAGCTCCAGCTTGGGATGCACCATGCGGCCCGCCGGGTGGGATGAAACGAGGTCGTTTCGTCCGGGTCAGTGAAGGGAGCCGCGGCCTGCATTTGCGCCGCACCTCTCACGCCGCCATCGTTTTACCTTTTCGCTGTGCTTCAACGCCTCGCCCTTTTCCCCACGCTCAAGAGTGACCCCGAGCTGCATCCCTTCCGGCCGGCCCTGTTCTTCAGCCTGCTGAACGCGCTCGCCTGGCAGATCGCGGTGGGCACGCCGATGATCCTGTTCGCCGGACAGCTCGGCGCGACTCCCTTCCAAGTCGGGCTGGCTTATTCCTTTATCTTTATCCTGTCGCCGGTGCAGGTGCTCTCGACCGTGCTTTTGCCGCGCTATGGCTTCAAGGCGGTGATGCTCGGCGGCTGGAATGTGCGCACGTTTTTCCTGTTGGTCCCGACCCTGCTGACGGTGCTGGCGATGCGCGGGGCGGCGCCGTGGATGGTGCCGGTTTTCATCGGGAGCATTTTTTTCTTCTGCCTGTTCCGGGCGATCGGCACGGCGGCGCACCCGGCGTGGTTTTTCGCCATCCTGCCCGTCCGGGCGCGCGGGCGGTTTTTCGCCAACGACCAGATGGTCCAGGCGGTGGCCTGCGTGGGCACGCTGCTGGTGAGTGCGGCGATGTTCGCCTTGCTGCCGGTGTACACGGCGCTCCTCGGGCAATACCTCATGGCCTTGGTCGCCTTCACGCTCAGTTATTACTCCCTGAAAAAACTCCCCGACGCGGAGAAACCGGTTTCGATCAGCCTGCGGACGGTGATGCGCGACACGCCCCGGTTTCTTTTCGCGCCGTCCCACTTCCGCAGCTACGTCTGGATGGTGGTGCTGTACGCGATCATCACCACGCCCATTCCGCCGTTCGTGGCGTATTACCTGAAGGTCGGGGTGAAGCTACCCAACGAGCAGATCATCCTTTTTGAAATTCTGCGCTATCTGGGTGTCATGGTGGCGGCGGCCCTCATCCGCCGTCGCATCGACGTGACCGGGGCCAAGCCCTTTTTCATCATCTCGTGCGGCCTTTATCTGCTGGTCGGCCTCTATTGGTGCCTCTTTTTGCGCACGGGGCTGGGCGGAATCGCGGGCGTGGCGGTGATTTATTTTGTGCTCGGGATGGGCGTGGCGACCTGGACGGTCGCCAACTTCAACTACCTGCCGAAGGTCGTCAGCGCACAGGAGCGCACCCTCGCGATCTCGATTCACAGTGCGGTGAATCTCTGCCTCGGCGGATTCTCCCCGATCATTTGGGGCTTTTTCCTCAAGGGCGGGGACGGCGGGGCGCCGAGCATGGATCCGGGCACGCTGCTGTGGGTTTTTATCACCCTGGCGGTTGGCTCCATTGCCCTGTCGCTTTGGGCGGCGCGTTTGACAGAGGACAAGAGCCACCCGGTGGAGCCGATTCTCTTTGGCAACGCGATCCTGAGGCCTTTCCGGGCGGCGACCTACCTGATCAATCTGATCGAACCGGGTTCGCTCGGGCCGAAGACATCGCCGGATAAAAAACCCTGAGGTTTAAAACACGGAGGCCACGGAGAACACCGAGGTTCGATCCCTCCGTGCTCTCCGTGACCTCGTGTTAAAAAGGCATGGAGGATTTTTTTGCACCAAGGCCTGTGTTGACCTGCTCGCGATAAACCCCGAGCTAAAGGGCTTCATCGATGGGCAAAGTGCGCATTCTTTCCGACCGGGTCGCCAATCAGATCGCCGCGGGCGAGGTGATTGAGCGGCCGGCTGCGGTGGTCAAGGAACTGGTGGAAAATGCCCTGGATGCGGGCGCGACGCGCATCGAAGTCGAATTCCGTCATGGCGGCCGGTCCCTGATGCGGATCGAGGACAACGGCCACGGCATGTCGCGCGACGATGCGCTGCTTGCACTCGAGCGCCACGCGACCAGCAAGATCGCGGAAGCGACGGACCTCGACCGCCTGCACACCTTCGGGTTTCGCGGAGAGGCGCTGCCCTCGATCGCGAGCGTCTCCCGCTTTCTGCTCCAGACGCGCGAAGCGGCGGGCGAGGCCGGCACGGAGGTGCTCGTCAACGGCGGGAAGTTCACCCATGTGCGCGACTGCGGCCAGCCGGTGGGGACCCGGATCGAGGTGACGCACCTGTTCAACTCGGTGCCGGCGCGGCGAAAATTCCTCAAGACCGACCAGACCGAGGCGGCGCACATCGTGCAATGCGTGCGACTGTACGCCCTGGCCTGCCCGCAGACGGCGTTCACGCTGATCGAGGACGGACGCGTGATCTTTCGCTCGCCCGAATGCGCCACGTTGGCGGAACGGGTAACCGAGATTTTTGGCCGGCAGATTGCAGAGGCGCTCGTGCCGATCGAGGCGGCGGAATCCGGCATGCGCCTGAGCGGCCTGATCGGACGTCCCGGGGTGGGGCGCGCGACCCGTCATGAAATGGTGACGTTCGTCAATGCCCGTCCCGTCGACAGCCGCACCTTGAATTACGCGCTGATCGAAAGTTACCACGAGTCGCTCCCGAAAGGGCGCTATCCGCTGGCCTTCGTCTTTTTTGAACTCGATCCCGCCGCGGTTGACGTGAACGTGCATCCGGCAAAGCGGGATGTGCGTTTTCGCAGCGAGACCGCGGTGCGCGCGTTTGTGATTCGCAGCATTCTCCAACGCTTGCGCGAACTGGGCGTGGCAGCGCACCCGGAGCCGCCCATTGCAGGTCGCGGATCCTCCTTCGCCAGGCCTACGGAGGACAGGTCGGGGATTGCGGATTTGTCGCCGGCGGTGGTGCCGGGACTGGAGCTAGTGCCTGCGAAGGTTCCTTTAGAGTTGGCCCGACCGGCTGTAGTCCAGCCCGGTGGGCTGGTCCGAGCTTTGGTTTCACCTCCTTCGAGCCAGCGTGTCGGGGACAACCCGCTCCACCAGGTTTCGCCGTCTTCCAATCCGCAATCGTCCGCCGTCTCCTGGCGGTACGTCGGCCTGGCCCACGGAAGTTACGCTTTGTTTGAAACGGCGGCGGGTGTCGTGTTGCTCGACCGCCGGGCGGCGCATGAGCGGGTCTGGTTCGAGCGCCTGCAGGAGCAGTTTCGCGTCGGGGCGGTGCCGAGCCAGCACCTGCTTTTGCCGGTTCCAGTCGAGCTCGATCCGATCGGCACGGCCTTGTTGGTCGACTGGCTCGCATTTCTGAACCGGCACGGGTTCGAAATCGGCGAGTTCGGGCGCAATTTTTTTCGGATCGAGGCGATTCCAGACTGGATGGAACCCGGGCAGAGCGAACCTTTCCTGCGCGATCTGCTGGGAGCGTTGCGCGAAGGCCGGTGGCCGGCGCAAAACCAGGATCTGGCCCGCCAGGAACTGGCGCGCCTGGCCGTGGCCAAGGCGATCCGGCTGCCGGCGGTGACCAGCGAGGCCGAAACCCGGGGGCTCGTGGCCCAGCTTTTTGCCACCCGTACCCCGCTGACGAGCCCGTCGGGTCGGCCGACCTATATCGAGCTCAACCACGGCGAACTGGCCCGCCGGTTTCAGAAGTAGGCGGGGCCCTGACCCCGCACTACAACGCTCAACGTCGAACGCTTAACGCTCAAGGAAAGCCCGGCTGCGTCATGAGGATTAAGCGTTAAACGTTTAAAGTTAAAAGTTGAACGTTCGACGGTTTTTCCCGGCAATACAAGGCGCGTGGGGGCACCCCGCCCCCGTTAAAGGCAGGTTACAATGCGGTGCCCGGGCACAATTAGCGTGACCCGACAACTTGCTATGGCACGGTTCTTGTTTCTAAGAGTCCACTTTTCCGCATGCCTGAAAAACCCGCCGCCAAAAAAGTCGCTCTCGCCAAACCGGTTTCCGCCCCGGCTTCGCCCAAGGCCTTGGCATCCAATCCTCCCGAGGCGACGCCTGCGCGGCGCTCAAACGACGACCCGGTCACGGCATTAAAGTCGCTGATCGTGCGTTATCTCACCTCGACACTGGCGCGTGACACGGTGACGGCCACCCCCCGGGACTGGTGGATTGCCACGGCGCTGGCGGTGCGGGAGCAGATTCATGAGCGGATGATTGCGACGCAGGCGGCGCACAACGCCCAGAACGTGCGCCGGATTTACTATTTTTCGCTCGAATACCTGATGGGGCGACTGTTTGAAAACAACCTGCTGTCCACCGGGCTGCATGAAGTGGCCCGCGAGGCGCTGACCGCGCTGGGCCAGGATTTCGACCGCGTC
>CAMAPG010000231.1 GCA_945859965.1 Opitutus sp. GAS368
CCCTTTTCTCCGGGCTTAAATCTCCTCCGGGGCAGCCGTTCACCACCAATGGAATTCACCTCAATGCCCAAGGTTATGCCGCGCTGGCCCGCGTGGTTCTTCGCGACCTTGGTCTCGCCGACAAAGCCGAAATCAACCGTCTCACTCGCGACGATCCCCGTCTCGGAGCCCTTCGCGAACGCATCGCCGAAAAGAACCGGCTTTTTTTCCACCGTTTCCGCCCGGAAAACAGCATGTATCTTTTCCTCGCACGCCGGGCCGAACAGGGAAAAAACAGCGTGGAAATCCCTCTCTTCGATCCCTTGATCGAAGCAGAGGAACGGCTGATCGCCTCGCTGCTGCGTTCATCCAAGCCGCCGGTCGCGTCACCGGCCATTCAGGAAAAGATCCCCGCGCCCGTGGCGGCCAATCCGCCCGCCAGGCTGGAAACACTGCCTGAATTCGAGATCACCCTCTTCGCGCAAACGCCCCAGCTCACGAAGCCGATCGCGATGAATTTCGACGCCCGTGGACGTCTCTGGGTCGCAACCTCCGAACTCTATCCCCAAATCGCACCGGGGCAGACCGCCAGCGACAAGGTCTATGTCCTCGAGGATCGCGACGGCGACGGCAAAGCCGAAACCGGGACGGTCTTCGCGAACAACCTTCTGATTCCCACGGGCATCGAGCCGGGCAACGGCGGCGTCTATGTCGGGCAAAGCACCGAACTGCGTTTTCTCAAGGACACCGATGGCGACGGTGTCGCGGACGAACAGCGCGTGGTGCTTTCCGGTTTTGGCACGGAGGATTCCCATCACAATATTCATACGCTCCGCTGGGGGCCCGATGGACGGCTTTATTTCAACCAGTCGATCTACACCCACAGCCACATCGAAACGCCCTACGGCGTGGTGCGGCAGCGAAGCGGCGGCATTTTTCGCTTCGATCCAAAAACCGAACGGCTGAGTGTTCTCGCCCACGGCTTCGTCAATACCTGGGGACACGCCTTTGACCATTTCGGCCAGTCCTTCGCGACCGATGGCGCCGGCTCGGACGGGATCAACTATGTGCTGCCCGGCGCGACCTTCGTCAGCTACGAGGGCCTGCGCCGAAAAATGGCCGGCATCAGCCCCGGCTCCTATCCCAAATTCGCCGGGCTGGAATTTATTTTCAGCGATCATTTTCCCCCCGAATGGCAGGGCCAGTTGGTCACGGCGGATTTTCGGGCCAACAATCTCGTGCATTTCGCCCTGCGCGAAAACGGTGCGGGCTTTGCCGCCGAACCGCTGGGCAAACTCGTCTGGAGTTCGGATCGCTCGTTTCGTCCGGTGGACGTGAAGCTCGGTCCCGACGGCGCACTCTACATTGCCGACTGGAGCAACCCGGTGATTCAGCACGGTGAAGTCGATTTCCGGGACCCGAATCGCGACAAGGTCACCGGACACATCTGGCGGCTGACCTACAAAGGCCGCGCGCTTTCCAAGCCGGCCGCTCCGGTCGAGGCCCCGGCGGCGAGGTTGTTCGCCCAACTGCTTCACCCCAATGATGAGCAACGCCGCTCGGCGCGCCGCCTGCTCGCGGAACGCGGCGCGGCCGTTCTCCCGGCCGTAAAAACGTGGGCCGAAGCCACCGGCACGGATGAAGCCCGACTCGAAGCACTCTGGCTCACGGAAGCCACGGGACAAATCGACCGTCCGCTGCTCGACACTCTGCTGCACTCCGGGGATGGACGCATCCGCGCCGCGGCTGTGCGCCTGGCGATCCTTTGGCCCGACGCGCAGGAAAACCGTCTCGCCCTGCTTGAGCATACTCTGGCCGACCCGCATGCACGCGTGCGACTCGAAGCCGTGCGGGGTCTGGGCCGGATACCCGATCTCCGGGCGGTGAATCTTGCCTTCGGCACCCTCCTCCCGGGACTGGATCGGTTCGGCGAATATGCGCTCTGGCTGACGCTCAACGAGCTCGCCGAAACCTGGGCCCGAGCCGTGGAAGAAAGTCGTTGGATCAGCGATAACCGGTTGCCGGAACTGGAATATGGACTGAAGGCAATCGAACCGCGCATCGGGGAACCGATACTCCGCCACGCGTTGCGCGATGTCACCCTCGCCCGGGACGGCTCAGGCCCGTGGGTCGGACTCATCGGAAATATCGGCGGACCGGAACTGCAACAATCGCTTTTCACGCGGGTGCGGCGCCATGAGTTTGACGATTCCGGGGCCGAACGCGTGCTGGCCGC
The DNA here is from genome assembly GCA_945859965.1 of Opitutus sp. GAS368. Classification (GTDB taxonomy): domain Bacteria; phylum Verrucomicrobiota; class Verrucomicrobiia; order Opitutales; family Opitutaceae; genus CAMAPG01. The sequence continues at coordinate 2,216 of CAMAPG010000231.1, forward strand.
CTTGCTCGACTCCGCCGTCCGGCGCGACATTCAACCCGCTGGTGAAAAATCGGATCTCCTGCGTCTGCCCTATGCCACCGAAGCGGTGCAAATCCAGATCGCGAAACTCGCCGGTGCCTGGAAACTCCCGGACGCCGCACCCGCGCTCCTCGCTCTCGCGTCAGACCGGCAACGGCCGCCCGCCTTGCGCCAGGCCGCGCTGGAGGGTCTGCATCAGATCGGCGGCAGGGAGAATATCGCCCCGTTGCTCGCGCTCGCGGCCCAACACGATCCGGCGATTTGGCGCGCCACGATTTTCACGTTGCTGGCGCTCGATGCCAAGCAAGGCGCGCCGCAATTTCTCGACTGGATCTCGGACCGGCCCGTGGATGAAGCCATTGAAGGCTGGCGCGAATTGTTCCGCCTGCGCGGCGCAGTCGCCGCGGTGGTCGCCGAACTCGCCCAGCGCACACTTCCCTCCCACGCGGCGGACGCAGGTCTGAGGGTCGCTCGCGAACAATCCGACAAAGGGTTGGAGCTGACCGCCCGTTTGAATCGCCAGCCCATTCCGGAAACCGCGTTGGGAAGTGGTGGTTTGCGCCCGCAGGATATCCCGCTCCTCGCCGCCGCCTTGAAGCAGGGCGACCCGGGGCGCGGCGAGCAGATCTTTCGTCGCGCCGAACTCGCTTGCGTCGCCTGTCACGCCCTCGGAGGAGTCGGCGGAAAGGTGGGACCCGATCTCGCCACCATCGGCACCGCAGCCCCACCCGAGTATATCGTGGAGTCGGTCATCAGCCCCGCCGCAAAAATCAAGGACGGCTATCAGTCGATCACGCTGCGCACGGCCGAACAGGAGATCAGCGGCGTCTATCAACGGGAGGACGACCTCCGGATATTCCTCCGCGATGGCGCGGGCCGGGAAGTCTCGGTGGTAAAGTCCGGCATCCAGGAAAGAAACCGGCTGGGTTCGATGATGCCTCCGGGATTGATTGACCGCCTACCGCCCCAGGACCGCCTCGATCTTTTGCGCTTTCTCACCGAACTGGGCCGCCCACCCTTTGACGTGTCGCGTAAGGCCGCCCGGACCTGGGAGGCGTATTCAGTCACGGGCGAACTCGCGCCGAAGGCACTCGGCGAATTACTGCAGCGCGGCGGCCAGCCGGTGTATGGCGCCCTCGATGGCACCCTGCAGCCGGAAGACCTGGCCGCCACCGGACTGAAGTTTCCATTGATTCTCACGACCCGTTTCCACCAAGCCGGGGACGGCGCGGCCAAAATCCGGCTGCAGGGGGCCGCCCGGCCCACTCAAGCATGGATCGATGACCAACCCGTTGCGCTGGAGAAAACGGGCGACTACGTTTTAAAAACCAAAGCCGGTGAACATCGCCTCGTCATGCGATTCGATTTTCTTGCCGGAAAAATGACCGTTAGCTCGGACGACGTGACTTTCGTCACACCCTGAAATTCCTGTTTTCCCACCCCAACCCTGGATCCCCATGGCTCTTAAATCTGTTCGCGCCCTACCCTTGGCCCGTTCCAACCTTCGCCGCCTCGTCGATCACGCCCTCGAGGAAAGCGGCGGCCTGCTGCGGCTCGCCCCGTGCTGGGTGCCACGCTCGTTTCTCCAGCCCGGCAAACGGCTCAAACTCCACCCGGATGATCTTTACGCCTTCGGACTGAACCGCGGCGGCATCGATGAGCGCTGGTTCGCTTCGACCACGCCGGCGGCCAACGACAATCGCACGCCCGACGAGGGCCTCAGCTATGTGGTCGCCGGGGGAAAACGTTTCACCCTCGCGGACGCCGTCGCCGAGTGCGGCGCGGACCTGATCGGTCGCTCGATTTGGAAGAAATACCGCAAATGGCCCGTCTATTCGAAATTCTTCGATAACATGGGGCCGATTCCGCACCACATGCACCAGTCCGCCAGCCAGGCGAAGCTCGTCGGCCGGGAGGGCAAACCGGAATCGTACTACTTCCCGCCGCAGCACAACAATGTCGGCAACAATTTTCCCTACACGTTCATGGGCCTCGAGCCGGGCACCACCAAGGCCCAGGTCCGCAAGTGTCTCGAAAACTGGAATCGCGGCGACAACGGCATTCTCGATCTCTCGCGGGCCTACCGCCTGAAACCCGGCACCGGCTGGCTCATCCCCCCGTGCGTGCTACATGCTCCCGGCTCGCTGTGCACGTACGAACCACAGTGGGGCTCGGATGTGTTCGGCATGTATCAGTCGCTCGTGGAAGGACGCGAGGTGCCTTGGGCGCTGCTCGTGAAAGACATGCCGAAGAACAAGCATCGCGACCTGGATTTCATCGTCGAGCAGCTGGACTGGGACGAAAACCTCGATCCCAATTTCAAGGACAACCACTATCTCGAACCTGTTCCTGTGGCCGACACCCGCAGTGAAGGCTACGTCGACCGCTGGATAGTCTACGGCAAGGTCGCGGGGGAACAGCTCTTCACCGCGAAGGAGCTTACCGTCGAACCAGGCGCAACCTGCACGATCAAGGATGGCGGCGCCTACGGCCTCATCACCGTCCAGGGCAAGGGGCGCATGAACCGGCTCGCCCTCGATTGCCCGAAACTGATTCGTTTTCACGAGCTCACCGAAGACGAAGTCTTCTGCACCGAAGACGCGGCCAAGGCGGG
>CAMAPG010000232.1 GCA_945859965.1 Opitutus sp. GAS368
ATCGAACTCGTGCCGCTCTTCGGCCGTCTTTCCAACGCCGACCAGCAGCGGGTGTTCGCCCCGAGCCAGCGCCGCAAGATCGTGATCGCGACGAATATCGCGGAAACGTCGCTGACCATTCCCGGCATCCGCTTTGTGGTGGACACGGGATTGGCCCGACTCAGCCGGTATTCGCCGCAGGCCCGCACGCGGCGCCTGCCGATCGAGCCGGTGGCGCAATCGAGTGCCGACCAGCGCAAAGGCCGCTGCGGCCGCGTCGCCGATGGCGTCTGCATCCGGCTTTATTCGGAGAAGGATTACCTGGAGCGCCCGCGTTTCACGCAGCCGGAAATCCAGCGGGCGAACCTGGCGGATGTGATCCTGAGGATGAAGGCATTCGGTCTGGGCGACATCGAACGTTTTCCGTTCATCAATGCCCCGGCGACCAAATCGATCCGCGCCGGCTACGCTCTGCTCGAGGAATTAGGCGCGCTCGCGCCGGAGGAGCGCGTTGAACGCAAAGATGGAACGCAATTGGCCGAGGGCGAGTTGCTCCATCGTCGCGAGCTGACCAGTGTCGGGCGAGAACTCGCGCGCCTCCCGGTGGACCCGACGGTGGGCCGCATGATTCTCCAAGCCCGTTCCGAAAAGGCGTTACGCGAAGTACTGGTGATCGCCGCGGGGCTCAGCATCCAGGATCCCCGCGAGCGTCCGTTGGAAAAACAGCAACAGGCCGACGCGGCGCACCGCCGGTTTGCCCACCCGGATTCCGATTTCCTCACGCTGCTCACGATCTGGGAGGCGTATCACGATGAGTTCGAGGCGATGGCGCAGAACAAACTGCGCCGGTTCTGCCGGGATCATTTCCTCAGCTATATCCGGATGCGGGAATGGCGGGATATCTACACGCAACTCCTCGATGTGCTCGAGAGCCGGGCGGATTTCAAAATGACCTCCATCCACGATGGAGCGCGCTCCGCAGGAGGAAAGGCGGCGCCGGCCGCGGATCCGCTTGCCTGGGGTGCCCCGGGATATCGGGCGATTCACCGCAGTATTCTCGCGGGCTTGCTGGGCAATATCGCGCATCGCGACGAAGATACCGGGGCCTACAAGGCCACGCACGATCGCCGGGTGTCGCTTTTCCCCGGATCGGTTTTGTTCGTGCGGGAGGAATTCAAAAAGAAAAACGCCCCGGCCAAAACTCCCCCTCCCGGTCGTGAAAATTCGAAATCAAAGGCGCCGCGCTGGGTCATGGCCGCGGAGATGATGGAGACCACCCGGCTCTACGCCCGGACCTGTGCGCGGCTGGACCCGGTCTGGGCGCTCGATCTCGGCAGCCATCTGGTCCGGGTGTCGCACAGCGAGCCGTTCTGGGCGGAGGAAGGTGGGCGGGTAATGGTGAAACAGCGCACGCGCCTGTATGGCCTCGAACTCGAGAGCCGGGCGGTCAGTTACGGGAAGATCGCCCCGGCGCATGCCACCGAGATTTTTATCCGCGAGGGGCTCGTCAACGATACGATCACCTGGCCGTTCGATTTTCTCGCGCATAACCGCAAGCTGCGCGAGGAAGTCGAAGCCGTGCTGACGCGCACACGCGACAGCGGCTATCTCAACATCGATGAAGCGCTCTATCGTTTTTATGCAGCGCGCTTGTTGCCGGAAGACGAAGAGGGATCCGGCCCCAGCCGGGGCATCAGTTCGGTGGGGGAACTGGTCGACCTGGTAAAGGAGCGCCGCGGGGCGGAGCCGCGCTTCCTCATGGCGACGGCGGACGACCTCCGGGATCCGGAGACCCTGATGCACGATGTCGCGGCGTTCCCGCCGGAGTTGCCGCTGGAAAACCGCGCGCTGCCTCTCGCCTATGCCTACAAACCGGGTCAGGCGGACGATGGGGTGACGCTGCAAGTGAACGTCCGCGAAGCCGAATCGCTCACGCCCGCGGCCCTCGACTGGGCCGTGCCGGGGCATCTCGAGGCGAAGGTCGAACATTATCTGAAGGCGCTGCCGAAGGAATTGCGCCGGGCATTCGTGCCCCTGGCGGAAACCGTGCGGAGCGTGGCGGCGCAAGTGGCACAGCGCGACCGGCTGACCGATCGCCGCGAGTCCTTGACCGAAGCGCTCGCGGCGCACTTGCGCGAACGGTTTCGCATTGCGGTGGATCCGGCGCTCTGGGCGGAAAAACCGCTGCCGGATCATTTGCGGGTGCGCATCCGCGTCCTGGACGATGCGGAACGCGAGTTGTGCGCCAGTCGCGAACTGGCCGAGATTCACACGGCGCTCGCGGCCCGGAAACGCGCGGCCAGCGCCGCCGTGGCGCGCGAGGAACCGGAAGCCTGGCGGCGCGCGCGGGCCCACTGGGAAAAACCGGAGCAGACCGAATGGGCCTTTGGCGATATTCCCGCCCACGTGCCCGTGGCGGACCAGGCCGGAGTGCCGGTGTTTGCCTTTCCCGGACTGAAAGCCGCCAAGGAAGGAATTGCCCTGCGTCTTTTCCGCACCCCGGAGGACGCGCACGCGGCAACGCAGGAGGGACTCGCGCAGCTGCTGGAACGCCAGCTCAGCCGCGACTTGGGCTGGCTGCAACGCGACCTGCGTGGATTGCGCGAAGTCGGCACGCTGGCGTCCACGCTCACGACGATGGAGGCGCTCCAGGACGATGCGTTTGTGGGCATCAAGGCGTGGATCTGCAATCCGGGCAGAGTCATTCCCCGGCCGGCTGATTCCTCGCGGCCCGAGCCCACACCCGCGCTGACTGCGGCGCTGTTTACCCAGGCGGTGGAGATGGCCAAAAACGATTTGCGCGGCCTGGTGCCCCGGCTGGTCGATCTTTTGCGGGAGATTCTCATGGTGCGGCAGTCGCTGCTGATTCATCCGCAGCCTTATGTGACGCTGGCCAAGGACCTCGCGGCGCTGTTGCCGGCGAACTGCCTGCGGGTGACGCCGTTTGCCCAGCTGGCGCATTTCCCCCGTTACCTGAAAGCGATGAAAGTGCGGGCCGATCGCTGGAAGCAGAGCCCGACGAAGGATGCGGAACGGATGCAGCAACTTGCCCCTTATGTGGCGGCTTTGGCGAAATTGACTAAGGCGCAGGGAGACAGCGCCGAGCCGCATGCTGCGGAAGCCTTGATCCGCTACCGCTGGTTGCTCGAGGAATTCCGCGTGAGCCTGTTTGCCCAGGAATTGGGCACGGCGGAGCCGGTGTCGGCGGTGAAATTGGACCGGTTGCTCCAGGAACTCGGGAGCCCGCGGCCCTCCACCGGGCCGGAGAAACCAGCCCCGGCAAAATCGACGCGGCCGGAAGGGGCGGTCCAGCTGCCGGAAAAGAAATCAGCGCCGGTGAAAAACCTCGGCGCCCTCGATAAACTGTTCCCGCGCTAGAGTCGCAGCCAATCCCAACCTCGGAATTTTTTGCCACAAAGAGGCACGAAATGACACGATAGGAGCCCACTGCAGATCTGTCTAATTCTGGATTTTTTTTGCGTCATTTCGTGCCTCTTTGTGGCAAAAACCGGTTTGGAAATCATAAGCCCGACCGCGGCGGATAGGCGTTTTTCCGGGGGATAAAATGGGGGATATCTTGCGGCCTTTCCGATTGCTGCTCGGGCCACTCCGATAATACTCGGGTCAACCCCGATCTGTTACACCCATGAATACTTCCATTTCATCCCTGCTCGAACGGAAAGGTTTCACCGTCCATGCCGTGGCTCCAACCATGACGGTGACGGAAGCGGTGGATGAAATGAACCGGCATCGCATCGGTTGCATTGTCGTGCTCGAAGACGGGCGGCTGGCGGGGATTTTCACGGAGCGGGATGTCTTGCGCCGGGTGGTCGGGGAGTCCCTCGATCCCAAACGGGCGCAGGTGAAGGATGTGATGACCGCGAGCGTGATCACCATCACTCCCGAGACGATGGTGGACGAGACGATGACACTTTTCCTGGAAAAACGCTGCCGGCATTTGCCCGTCATGCAGGACGGCAGGCTGGTCGGCTTGATTTCGATCGGGGACGTCTCCCGCTGGCTCTCGGATTCCCACCGCGTTGAGGCTGAGCATTTGAAAAATTACATCACCGGCGGTTTTCCGGTTTAGTTTCCGCGAAAGATTGGTCAGACCGGATGCCAGATTTTATGAAACGACTCCTTCTCTTGAGCACTCTCGTTGCCTTGGCGTCCGGCGCGCAGGCTAAACTCGTCACCCGTTCCGTGGCCTATGAGCACGCCGGCGTGAAATTGGAGGGGTTTCTGGCTTATGATGATGCCCGGACGGCCGCCGGCAAAATCCCGGGCGTGCTGATTGTTCCCGAATGGTGGGGTTTGACCGATTACGCGAAGGCTCGTGCCCAACAGCTGGCGGAGCTCGGTTACGTGGCGTTTGCACTCGATATGTACGGGGCGGGCGTAACGACCGAGGACCCGAAAAAAGCGGGTGAACTCGCCAGCCAGTTTTACGGCAAGCCGTTGATGGCGGAACGGGCCCAGGCGGGTCTCGATCAACTGCTCCAGACCGGTCTGGCTGACCCAAAACGGGTGGCGGCGATCGGTTACTGCTTTGGTGGAGCGACTGTCCAGGCGCTTGCCTACAGTGGTGCGCCACTGGCGGGGATCGTAAGTTTCCATGGAAGTCTGATTCCCGCTTCGCCTGAGGCGGCCGCCAAAACAAAGGCGAAATTCCTGATCTGCCACGGCGCCGTCGATCCCTTCATCCCGAAGGACCAGCTCGAAGCCTTTCTGAAGTCGATGAATGACGGCAAATTCGACTATCAATTCGTGAGTTATGCCGGTGCGATCCACGCGTTCACCAATCCCGGGGCCGATCGGATCAGCGCGGAAAAAGGCTTGAAGGGAATCGGCTATAA
>CAMAPG010000233.1 GCA_945859965.1 Opitutus sp. GAS368
GCCAAGGCCATCCAAGCCGCCGGCGGTTTCACGCTCTACGCCAAAGAAGCCAAGGTGAATCTCGTGCGCGACCAAAAGGCCTACGAGATCAACGTCACACTCGCACAAAAAGATCCGGCCCAGGACGCCCGGCTGCTGCCCGGCGACTCCCTCCAGGTGTCGCGTTCGCCGTTCTAAGCCGGGTGGAACGCGCAGGACCGGCCCGCATCCGCTGTGCTGGGCCTGTCTTCGATCGGCTGCCCTGCGGCCTCCTTTTCTCCCTCCGCGTTCTGGCCTGTTCAGGGTTGGATTTCTGCTTTCAGGTTTAATACCTCCGGGATCCGACCGACCCCTGCCTTGGACAAAAGAAAGCCCCGTTCCGCACGGGCGGAACGGGGCTGGTCAAGGTACTTACGCCAGCCTTGAGCCTGGGCAGATATCACACCCACGCTCAAGACCTCGGCGGCGACGTCAGGTGTCGCTCCTCAGTGAGATCAATCCACTTCCCAAACTTCGAGCATCACCTCTCCGCCAGCACCCTTGCCGCCCACATGCATCGTATAGATGCCGGCAGGAAGCGTCGCCAGAATCACGGCATCCTTGCTGCCCGCGGGCAGCGGGAACGCGCCGGTCTGGGTGGCGATTCCCACCGATTGCGTGCCGGTCCAGTCGTCATTTTCCGCGATCTTCACCCCTGAGGAGTTGTAGATCGCGATGAAGGGATCGGCGAGCACATTGGAGAGATTGAGCTGCGACAGGGTCGGACCGACGGCGCGGATCATCACCGTTTGGGTTTGATTGCCGTTGATCACGAAGCCCGTGACCATGGAAGTGTTGGCCATGAGCGTCGCACGGGTTGAGATGTTCACCAATTCGCTCGTGGAACCGGTGTTGACGATCACCTGACCCACGGTGTCTGAAGTCAGCGTGCTGGCGGGGTCGAAGTAGCCGTCACGACCGAGCTTGGTCCAGGCATAGGCCCAGTTGCCGGAGGTGGTGAAGGCCCCGAGGTGAGTCGTGGCCGTGAAGAAACCATCGTTGGGCGGCGTCGCCGAGAGCGAGAGCGCCGGGCTGCCGGTCTTCACCCGGGGATCGAGCCGGCCGTTTTTGCCGCGGTCGATGCCGAAGAATTGCGGATCGGTGTTGATCCGGTTGCCCTGGGCGGCCGCCGTGATGTGCGCCACCGTGTAGTTCGACGACGGTGCCGCGCCGCCCGAGGTGGCATTGGGCGCGATGAAAAGCGCAGTGTCGGACGTGCCGGCGCCAAAAGTGCCGAAAAGATTGTTCGCGATCACAATCTCACCGGCCGCGAGACGCTTCGCGCTGTCCTGCGACTGGGCGGTCTCGGTTTCGATCCGCCAGGCATAGCCTTTGAAATCGTGGAAAATCGAGTTGTAGACCTTGCCACCGGTGTTGTCGCGGAAGATGGGTCCGATGCTGTTCGAATTTGTCGCCGTGGCGCCGGAACCGATCGCGGTGTAATTGTAGATCGTCGGCATCGCGTAGGGCTGCCCGTCCTCGGGGGTGGTGCCGCCGTCGGATTCAAAGGCATGATTGCCGACGGACGGGTCCTGGATGGTGAAAAGGTACTGGAGCTTGCCGCGATAGCCTTCGTCCCAATCGAACGCATCGTCATCATTGAAGGCACTCACGAGATATTTGCCGTTAACCGTGCCGCCGAACCATTCGAACCCGTCGTCGGCGTTGGCGAAGACCTCGACGTATTCAATCGTGGTCCCCGAACCGACGGCACCCATCGTGAGTCCGTTGAGCTCATTGTTGGGCCCGAGCAGGGAGCCGGCATGACGGATCGACACGTAGCGGAAAGTTCCGGAATTGTCGGCGTCATCGGTGCCACCATAGACCCCGAGCGGCTCGCTGGTCGGTATGCCCTCGATGTTGCCCAGACCCGACGCGGTGTTGGTGCGGGCCCGGCCAAGGATGACCACCCCGCCCCACAGTCCGCGGTCGGCCTGACCCAGATTCCCGTTCAGGTTGTCGGCCGAGGACGTAAAGATGATCGGCTGGGCCGCGGTGCCATTGGCCTCGATTTTACCGCCCCTGGCAATGACCAGGGCCGAGGCGTCCTGCGCTGCGCGGGATGTGCCCTTGATGACCGTGCCGGGCTGGATCGTCAGGGTGACGCCACTGGTCACAAACACCCGTCCGTCGATCAGATAGGTGTTTGCACTCGTCCAGGTGGTATTGGTGGTGATGTTTGAATTGACCGTGAGATCCGCCCCGAAGAGCGCGGCCGGAGCGGCGATAGCCACGATTAGCTGCAGTAGTTTGTGTTTCATGTTCATTTTATTGCGGTATTTGAGGGAAAGCGGTGCGGCTCCTTAGTAGGAATAATTGGCGCCGAGCGAGTAGGTGATGCCGCGCTTGTAACTGGACCGGCGGTAATCGATTCCGCGGTAGTGGTAGGTTTCCTCCACGGCGGGATCCAAGAGGTTCTTCGCCCCAAGGCTGAGCTTCCAGCGGGCGCCGATCTTCTGGTGCCAGATGACATCCAGCGTGGGCGCAGGCTGCTCATAGACATTGGGCGTACCCGGGGGGCTGACCTGCGAAAGCCGCTCGCCGAAGATGTTGTAATAAAGGCTGAGCGTCGTGCCCCGGGACGCATGGCGATAGGTGAGGTCAAAGTTGAAGATATACGGGGACTGGCCGGTCAGCTCGCGCGTCGATCCGGCTCCCGGCTCGTAGAAGCGAATGAACGCCAGTTCCGCCGCTCCGATGTCGACCGCGGATTTCACGTACGTGTAGTTGAAGCCGCCGGAAAAACCCGTGAGCCATTCCGCGAGGAGCCCCAGGTCCTTGCGGGCCTCGATCTCGAGGCCGGTGACCTCGCCCTTGGGAGCGTTCTGGTATTGAAGCTCCCCGCTGTTGATGATCGAGAAAACGCCCCGTTCGATAGGATCGATCATCGTCTTGTGAAAGACACTGACGGCGATCAGTTCGGCGGCCCGGGGAAACCATTCCCAGCGCAAATCGTAATTGCGGATGGTCGTCCGGCGAAGGTCCGGGTTGCCGATGTAAACAAAATCGCCGACGAACTCGAATGAGGTGTAGTCCGCGATCTCCCGGAAATTTGGCCGCGCCAGCGTCTTGGTCACCGCCGCGCGAAGATTCATTTTTTCGGTCAGGGCATACACCAAGCTTGCCGATGGCAGGGTGTCGTTGTTGTCGATGAGTCCGGCCCGGCGCCGGGGATCCCTGCTCCGCACATCAAGCGTGGTCGCTTCCTGTCGAACTCCGCCGATGAACCGCAGGTTTTTCGACATCGGCAGGTCGACCATTGCGTAGTACGCGTCGACATCCTGCGTCCCCAGATAGCTGTTGCCGGCCGCCGTGGTCTCGACGAGGTAGAGCTGCCCCGTTTGAAACCGCCCGGTCGCAGGATCGATTTGTCCGACCTGCGTGTCGCGCAGGAATCCCTGGTCATTGCCATCGTAGCGGAGCGCCGTGCTGTTGTACTCGAAGAGGCGCTCATTGAACTCGCGCTCCGTCCGCGCAATCGAAACCCCCACTTTAAATTGCGCCTCGCGGCCGTTCCACGACTGGAATGGCCGGGTGAGGTCGAGCGTGTAGTCACGGCGGGACTCCTCCATGTCGCGGAAATAGCGCGACGGACGTGGCACCCCGGACACCTCGAAGAACTGGTTCCCGTCCTGCGTTTGAAAGGAGCTGAAGTAACGCGAATCCGGCTCGTCCTGCGTCGTCGTCGCGGCGGTCGCCCCCCACTCCACCCGGGTCTCACCCCAGCCCGTAAGCAAATGTTTCCCCAAGAGCTGGAACGAACGCAGGGATCGTTCGGTGTAACGCAGCGTCCGCGTCGTAAAAATCTCGGTTTCGCTGATACCCCCACCCGCGATATTGAGGCCGCTCTGCCGGCGCGCCATATCAGTGCCCGATTGATTCAGCATCGTGTTGAACGCCACCTGATGCTCCGGGCTGAACTGATAGGCCAGGTTCAGCAACCCGGCGACCAGCACACTGTCCTCGCTGCGGTGATCGCTCAGCTCCACCAGCGGGGCGAGGGCCGGTGAATTGACTCCCTGGCGCTCGTAGCGGCCGACCAGGCCTTCCCGGTATCCGCCAAAGCTACGGTCGTAGGACAGACTGGCGGCGAGACCGAGATTGCGTCCAAAAACCGAGGCGATCCCTCCCGCCGCCACGCCAAAACTGGAGTTGAAGGGTGCGTCCTTCATCGCCGGCGCCATCACCGGACGAAAACGCCGCGTCAGGCGGGCGATTTCGCTATCAACCGTCGGGCTGCTGAATCGCAGCGGGATTCTGCCGCCCTGCAACTCGGCGGGCAGATCCCGGGTTCCATCATCCCGGCCGAAGAGATTGTCCGTGTCCTTGTCCACGAGGAAGTCCTTCCCGGTCACCCGGGTGTTGAACGACGTCGAGGCGCCGATCGACAAGGTGAACTGCTCGGGAAACTCCTTGGTCTTGAGATCGACGCTTCCGCCGGCGAAGTTGCCCGGCTTGTCCGGGGTAAACGTCTTCGTCGCCACGATCGCCTCAATGAGATCGCTCGGGAACATATCCATGTTCACCGCCCGCCGGTCGGGGTCGGCACTCGGAACCTCGACGCCGTTGACCATGGTCATGCTGTAGCGCTCTCCCAGCCCGCGGATATAAACGTATTTGCCGTCCACCACCGAGGCCCCGGTTACGGCCTTCATCGCGGCGGCCGCGGTGCCAAAACCAAGTTTGTCCATCTGGCTGGAACTGATCGCGTCGCTCGCCGCCCCCGCTTTCTGGCGGACATTCAGCAAACCGACGCTGGAATTGCGCAGGACTTCCGCC
>CAMAPG010000234.1 GCA_945859965.1 Opitutus sp. GAS368
ATTCTTCGAGCGCGAAGCGGAGAAGAAAAAGAAAACGGTGTTCGCCGCGATTATCACGGATGTCCGCCCACACGGTCTTTTCGTCGAGCTGGTGGAGTCGATGACCTTCGGGATGGTGCCGGGAAGCACCCTGCCGGGCGACCAGTACCTGCTCAATCCCGCCGGCACGGCGTTGATCGGGCGGCGCTCCAAAAAGCGCTATGAACTGAACGGGCGCTTCGACGTCGTCGTCGATAAAGTCGACCGGTTCAAGCGGACGATCGATTTTCGTCCGGCTTGAGTTCCACTGTAGGGCGGGTCTCTGACCCGCCCAGGCAGACGGATAGACACATTCAGCCGGAACGTTGCAGTCGGATCTAACCACGAAAATCGCGAAGCACACGAAAGGAAGACCTTGGGATAGAATCGCAGAACGATCTCCTCTTAACCGAAAGGCGGTTTCGTGGTTCCCATTGAATTGTTCCGGTTCAGGGCGGGTCAAAGGCCCGCCCTACTTCCGATCCCGCTCAAAAAGGAAATGACCGGTTTGCTAAAAATCAGCCGCTGCCTTCGTTGCGCTTGCCCGGTATGACACCCATGAAAAATTACGATTTTGCCACCCGATTTCACGCCCTCTACGACAAGGCCGTCGGACTTTATACCGCGGGCCGGCGCGACACCAAAGCGTACTTTGCCGGCGATGATGACGCCTGGCTGACGGCCAACGGTCTCACCGCGCAGCATCTTTACGACTACGCGGAGGATCAGATCAACCACGGCGAGCCGGGTTATGACAACGCGCTCGGAATCGAACTCGTGCGGCGCGATTACTTTCTGAACGTCCAGGGCGGAAAAACTTCCCGGACCGTGCTCGACGAGAAAAAACTGCCGGCCAAGACCGATACCATTCTAGGGATGACCTGGCTAGCGCGCATCATCCCCAAGGCCAAAGCGAAGCTGCGCGGCGAGCTGCCCGCCTCGCTCATGTATTGCTGCGGCGGCGATCGAAACTTTCTGCAGGTCCACGATATTCAGCCGGCCGAGTTTCTCGGGGTGATCTGGCGCCATGAACACGACGATGCCGCCATCGTCAATTGGGTTGCACACCGCAGTGCGGTCGTGATCAAAATGTCGTGATGCAGTTTTCTGCGGCTGAAGAGTGGCTCTGCAGGTAATCGATGGATTGACCGCATTTTGGAATTTCTCATACTGCAGGCACTTTCCGCCGTCCCTCTCCCCCCATGAGCAATTACACTCTGACTGTTAACGGCCAGACCTGCCCGGTCGAAGCTGCCTCCGATACCCCCTTGTTGTGGGTGCTGCGCGACCATCTCAATCTGGTCGGAACCAAATATGGTTGCGGCGTCGGCCAGTGCGGTGCCTGCACGGTTCATCTCAACGGCGTTCCGACCCGCTCCTGCCTCACGCCCGTTTCGACCGTGGGTCGGATGCAAGTCACGACGATCGAAGGCCTCGCACCCGATGGCTCGCATCCGCTCCAAAAAGCCTGGTGTGAACTCGACGTCGCCCAATGCGGCTACTGCCAGGCCGGCCAGATCATGACCGCGGCCGCCCTTCTCACTCATAATCCCCAGCCCTCGGATAAAGATATTGATGACGCCATGGCGGGGAACCTTTGCCGGTGCGCCACGTATCTGCGGATTCGCCAGGGAATCCACCATGCGGCTGGTCTGGCTCCGACCAAGAAGGAGGCGGCCCAATGAACGCCCATCCTCCCCAACCCGTCGATCGGCGCTCATTCCTCATACTCTCCGCGCTCGCCGGTGGCGGGCTCGTCCTCGGGTTTTATCTCAAGTCCACCGGCAGCCTCTCGGCGGCGGAAATCCTGAAGGGCCCGGCTCCTTCCGACTCATTTGTACCGAATGCCTTCATCCGCATCGCGCCCAACGGCGTCGTCACGCTGATCTCGAAACAACCGGAAATCGGCCAGGGCATCAAAACCTCCCTGCCCATGGTCATCGCCGAACAGCTCGAGGTGAATTGGCGGGATGTGGTGATTCAACAGGGCGACCTGAATCCGATTTATGGCAGCCAGGGCGCCGGTGGCAGCACGTCCACCCCGACCAATTACGAGCCTTTCCACAAGCTGGGCGCCACCGCCCGCACCATGCTCGTCGAGGCTGCGGCTCAGACCTGGCAGGTGCCCGCGGACGAATGCCACGCCGAGGCGTGCGCCGTCCATCACCGCTCCTCCTCGCGCAAACTCGGTTACGGCGAACTCGCGGCCAAGGCGTCCACCCTTCCCGTACCCGATGAAAAAACGGTCCGGCTCAAGGATCCCAAGGACTACAAGCTGCTCGGCACGCGCATCAGCGGCGTGGACAATCCCAAGATCGTCACGGGCCAGCCACTTTTCGGGATCGATACGAAACTGCCCGGCATGCTCTACGCGGTTTACGAAAAATGCCCGGCGTTTGGCGGTAAGGCCGTTAGCGCCAATCTCGAGGCCATCAAGGCTCTCCCCGGCGTGAAGGACGCCTTCATCATCGAGGGCACGGCCAATCTCACCGGCCTGATGCCGGGAGTGGCCATTGTCGGCAACTCGACCTGGAGCGTTTTCAGCGCCCGCCGGCAACTCAAGGTGGTCTGGGACGAGGGCAAGGTCGGCGACACCAGCTGGGACAAATTCGTGGCGCTGGCCCGGGAACTCTCCGGCAAACCTGGCGCCCACGTGCTGCGCAAGGATGGCGACGTGGACGCCGCGTTTGCAGCTGCGGCCAAAGTCGTCACGGCCGAGTACATCTATCCGTTCATCTCGCACACCAATCTCGAGCCACAGAACTGCACCGCCCATTTCCAGGACGGGGCCTTTGAAATTTGGGCGCCCTCGCAAAATCCCGGCAGCGGCCAGGACTTGGTTTCGCGCACCCTCGGGGTGCCGAAGGAAAAAATTACCGTTCACCTGACCCGCAGCGGCGGCGGTTTCGGCCGGCGCCTAAGCAACGACTACATGGTCGAGGCTGCGGCGATTGCGCAAAAAGTGCCCGTTCCGGTCAAACTCACCTGGACGCGCGAGGACGATCTCCGTCACGATCATTACCGGCCGGGTGGTCTTCATTTTCTGAAGGGCGCAGTCGATGCGAACGGGCGGATCACCGCCTGGAAAAACAATTTCTTCAGCTTCGGGAACGGCGCCCAAGCCGGCAGTGGCGGAAGCTTGAACAGCGATGAATTTCCCGGCCGCTGGATTCCCCATTACCTCGCTGAGCAAACCACCTTCGAGACCGGCTGGCCGATGGGGCCGTGGCGCGCCCCTGGCAGCTGCGTCTTCGCCTGGGTCATGCACAGCTTTATTGACGAACTGGCCCACGCAGCCGGGCGCGATCCGCTTGAGGTCCGCCTGGAATTGCTCGGCGACAGGGATATGGTTCCGGGCACCGGCGTACGGGCCCAACCCTACAACGTCGCGCGGATGAAAGGTGTCCTTAAGCTGGTGGCGGAAAAAGCGGACTGGGGGAGAAAGAAATTCGCCAAAGGCCAGGGCCAGGGAATCGCGTTCCACTTCAGTCACCGCGGTTACGTGGCCCAGGTCGCGGAAGTCACCGTCACTCCCGAGGGACAGCTCAAGGTCGACCGGGTGGTCTGCGTGTGTGATGTCGGGGCGCAAATCGTCAATCTCAGTGGAGCGGAAAACCAGGTGGAGGGTTCGGTCGTCGACGGCTTGGGCACCCTGATGTTCCAGGAGCTGAACATCGACCGCGGCCGCGTCGTCCAGAGCAATTTCCACGACTACCCGATGCTGCGGATGCCCGATGCGCCGGCGAAGATCGAAACTCATTTCCTGAAAACGGACTATCCCACCACCGGGCTCGGCGAGCCGGCGATTCCCCCGATCGCCCCCGCTGTCTGCAATGCCATCTTTGCCGCAACGGGCAAACGCGTGCGCCAGTTTCCACTCTCCCGCTCCGATCTGCGCTGGAGCTAAAAGCCCTTTGCCCGGTTTGTGATCCCGGAGCTTTTCCGATGATCGCGGAGCACCACCCAAAACCATGCTCACCTCCCGCCGCGATTATTTGCTCCGGATCATCGACGAAGTGGGCCGCATGCTCGCCCGCGTCATTTTTCAGCGCGAAAAAGGCCGTCAGCAGGATGCCCTACAGTCGGTCGTGCAGGCCTGTGAGCGGCTCTTTGGCCTGGAGGCGGATAAGCTCTTTCAATTCAGTCCCGACCAGCATTTCGCAATGCTGGCGGAGGGCGAAACGCCTGAGGCGGCCCGCGACAAGATTTTGCTCTATGCCGCCCTCAATACGGAAGCGGGCCGGGTGTATCGCGAACTCGCGAATCCCACCATGGCCAACGTTTCGCTCCTGAACGCGCTGCGGTTTACCTTGAAAGCCGAAAAGGCCTTTCCTCGCGAAGGCTGGCCGGCCTTCGCTCCGTCGGTCGAAGAGCTCGGCAAACTCCTGCAAGGTATCCCACTGGATCCCGAAACTACGGAGCTCATGCGCGAGCGCAGCTAGTGGCCCCCGCCAGCTAGGAGCTGTTTGGGAATTCGTCTCTCCGAGTAGCGAAAGCCGTGAGGCTTTCGTCCGGATCCGAAACGCTCACGCGTTTCGCTACGAGTATCCAAGGCAGCGGCATTTAAACCACGCTAGAATGCGAGTTCGCTCTGCGGATCTTCCGGCGGTTTGACGCCGAGAAAAGTTCCATACCGGGCCAGCCAGTCGTCGATTTTCTCGAGATAATAATAGGGATCGTAAGGCGCCGCCGCCGGATCGTAGAGCGCGATCGGCCGCGCCCGTTGCCAGTCGCTGGCTCCCCGATTGGCGGTCGTGATGTAATA
>CAMAPG010000235.1 GCA_945859965.1 Opitutus sp. GAS368
AACAGGGCCGCGGGCAGCGCCCGGAGCTTCGGCTGTTCGGCCTGGGTGAAAAACGTGCCGACCTGCTGGCGGATCGTGCCATGGATCCGGGTGTCGGCGACGGTGCGCTCCCACTCGGTCAGGAACGCGTTCTCGGCGGCGAGACTGGCGAACTGCCGGCCCTTCAGAGCGTTCGTCTGGGCAAACTTTATGCCCGACTCGACCTTCCCCTTGTGACGAGGCATCGCGGGCTTGGTCGGTAAGAGCGCGGTGCCGTAGTGCGCGCAAAACTCGCGCAGCTTCGGATTGAGCTCGGGGTCAAACCAGTCGGCCAGAAGCACCGCCGCCTTCAGATTATCCGGGACCAACGTGGCGGTGACGCCACCGAACGCGCGGAACGCGTTTTCCAAACAGCGAATGAGGGTCTCGGTGTCCTGCCGCCAAACAACCTCGCTATAGCCCTTGCGCGAGTGACTGAGCACGGCGCGAAACAGATGGGGTCGCCGGCGCTTGCCATCGGCCACGACCCAGGCGCCGGTGCCAAAGTCGACCTGCATCTCGGCGCCAGGTTCGCACTCCATCCGGCGAAACGGCAGCTCGGCCGTCGCCGGCAGCCGCCGCACGAACTGTTTTACCGAGCTGTAGCCGCCCCGGAAATCGTGCTCGCTGATCAGATCCTGATAGATCCGCTGCGCGGAGAGCCCGGCCTCGACTGCGGCCTCGATCTTGGCGGCGAACGGCGCGCACAAACTCGGGGGACCGGGTCTGGCGCCGAGGGCGGGGTTACTGGCTGCATTTGCTGCGGCCACCTCGGGCGAGCCGACGGCGGGGTTCGTGGCTGCATTTGGCGCCTGATCCTCGGCGCCTTGGGCCGGGTTCGCGGCTGGTTTTGCCAGCCCCGCTTCGCCCGACCCGAGGGCGGGGTTCGTGGCTGCATTTGCCTTCGCCAGCAGCTGACGAGTCACCGTCGCGCGGTCCAGCTGTAGCTCTCGGGCGATCCGGCGCTTCGACCAGCCACGCTCGACGAGGGTGATGATTGATTGTTGGAGGCTCACGTTGATGCGGTTCATACCCCTCCGGCGAAACGATCTTCGCCCTCGGCGTAAACAACCCGCTCAAGGTGGCTGCTTTTGACCCCGCCCTACCTGGCTGCTTTTGCCCCGCCGCTGACAGGCATAGCCTCGCGGAGGTCGAAGACAAGGGCGGCTGCCGAAGCATGCGCCGCCGCGGCACGGAACGCGCCGCTCCAATCCGGATTGTCTCCAGCGTACAGCACAAACCATTGAATTCCTTCGGCGCGGCCAAAGGCTCGTAGTTCTTCCGGGGTCCGAATGCTCCAAAGATTTTCCACCAACTTGGTCCGACGGGCGACCAGCGCGCTGGTCTTCTCGCTCGCCTTGCGAAAAACCGGTACTCGCGACAGGTATGCGGATCGCTCCGTCAGTGCCACCAATACCCCTTCCGGGTCTAGGTCCGAAGAAAGGATGACGTCCTCGTTCCCCGCATGACCGCTTATGAAATCGGCCGCTCCGAAAAGGTCATGGCTCACCGCCCTTCCGTGATAGTCATCGTAGTATTGGGCCGACGGGCTGGCGAGTGACACATGCAGCAGGCCAAGCACCAGACATCCCCCGGCAAAAAGCAGCGCCAGCCTCTGCCCAAGGCGATTCGCGTGGGAGGGCGTGAGTATCTCGGTCATCGCGGATACCGACCCCACGACGAGAAAGGCGTAGATCAGGACAAAAGGTCGGTGCTTGAATTCCCCCGGATCCCCGTTGAAAGGCGCTGGCATGCCATACATTGCAATCAGATAGCCACCGATCAGTGCCACCGACAAAAAATCAGCGAGAGAAGCCGCGCCGCGTTTCATTCGCAGGAAAAACGTTGCCGCGGCCAGTGGCAGAAAAAAACCAAGGGCAGCCAATAGCACGAAGGCGACTCCAATCAGATTTTGCTGAATGATTCCGGAGCCCTGAACCATCTGGATGTACCATTCCCTGTAGACGGACGGTGTTCCATGGATGTAGTCAAGATAGCCGGTGGTGTCGAAGTGACCACTCAAGAAGCGTGGCATTCGTTGCATCGCCTCGAACTGAAAAGCCGCGACCACTGCGAGCACCAACACGACCCCCACCACCCCAATTCGATGCCATGATTGCCTCGGCTTCCACACCATCAAAGCTACCGATGCCAATGCAACCAGCAACGGAAGCGCCACCTGAACCTTCAAGAAGATCGTGCCTACGGCCAAAGCCCCCCCTGCAACCGATAGAGTCGGCCTTGATCTTTTTTGTCCGAGCAGAAGTAGGGCGCAGGCCGAAAAGCCTAAAGCGATCGCATAGGCCGCCGCGGGGCCGACGGCGATCAACCAATGGAAACTGAAAAGCCGGTTTCCGAAACCATGCGACAGGGCATCGGGCACTAGGAGCAAAGCGAGCGCACCCGCTGCACCGCCCCGCCGTCCAGCAATGACGCTGCCATACCCGTACGCCCCGATCGCCATGAGCAACAGCCCGAAGGGCGCCCAGTGGCAGCTCGCCACTTCCAATGTCTTCCGGCCTCCTAGAGCGGCAAACACGGAGGAAAGGGCATAACTTCCACGATGATACAAAACCTGGGGAGCGCCAGCCAGCGTCGGCGACAGTCCCTTGAGTTCCCCGTTGTCTCGGAGATACCTAATCTCGGCGGCATGGGCGAAGTAATCCGGCCAAGCCGGATAAAACCCGGTCGTACGGGCAACCTCCGGCGCATCCGCGGTCGACCGCGTCCACATGGCGACAACGACAGCGAGCACCACCACGAGCGCCAAATCGAAGGCTAGGGAACGCCGAGGCAAAGGCACCGGCCCAAGATTGAACGTCAGAACCAAACCTGCTACCAATAGGAACGTCAGTACAAACGCCACCGCCGCGCCTAAGTCGAAAATGGCGACCCATCCGAGCGTCAACAGCGCGACTGCTGAGGAACCGGCGACGATCTCGAAGGCCGTGGTTATTCCGTGGTGTTGTCCCAGCGCCAGCAAAACGCACAGCACCCGCCCTAAGGCAACACTCGCCGTCGAAATCAGGAGGATGGCCGCCACCTCAAGCAGAGAAGTCCTGCCCGTCCCCATCAGCAATATAATGATGACCGCCAGCGATAGTGCCGCGCTCACAGCTATGATGTAACAAGTGGCAGAAATTTTGGCGTTGGGATTCAATCTCATCTAACAAATCTTTAGGCACCGAATCCGCTCAGCGCAATCTCAGCTCGATTCCGAGGAAAACTAAAACACACCACGCCATAAAAGAGTCCTGCCGCAATAACGATTTCAGACGCAGGGCTAAAAAACGCCTGACTTTGGGCCCGAGAAGAACCCATAGAGATTGCAATGCGATTAAAAATTCTTGTCACCGGCGCGGCCGGCTTCATCGGCAGCCACACGACGGACCACCTGCTTCACGCTGGGCATTTCGTTATTGGCGTGGACAATTTCCGCACCGGAAAGCGGGCCAATTTGGCATCGGCGTTGACAAACCCCAAATTCATTTTCTGCGAACTCGACGTTACTGAAGAATCCGCGTTCACGGAAATTGTCGGCCAATATCGCCCCGACGTGATCGTTCATTTGGCGGCGCTGGTCAGTGTGCCCGAAAGCATCGCAAATCCAGCCCTGAACGATCTACTCAACTTTCGAACCACAAGGACGGTGGCGGAAGCCGCGAGGCTGCATCTCGTCCCCCGTATCGTCTTCGCATCGTCGGCGGCCGTGTACGGCGATCCGACCCATACTCCGATTCCCGAAAACGGCCCTACGCTACCACTCAGCCCTTACGGATCCGCTAAACTCGCTTCGGAGAATCTGCTGCTGGAATACGCATCGAGGCATGGCTTGGTGGTGCGTTGCCAGCGCTATTTCAACGTTTACGGCCCGCGGCAGGATCCTAGCTCATCCTATTCGGGGGTGATTTCCATCTTCCTTGATCGTCTCGGCCGCAATCTGCCGGCAACAATCTTCGGCGACGGCGAACAGACCCGCGATTTCATTTCCGTGTACGATGTCGCCCGAGCAAACGCCCTCGCGGCCACCGCGCCGGGGCTCGCCAGCGGCGTGGCAAACATCTGCACGGAAAAGGAAGTCTCGCTCAACCAACTTTGGCAACTCCTGCGCCAAGGCTTTTCTGAAGCGCCGGTTCCCCTTCATGTCCCAGAACGTCCCGGGGACATTCGTCGCTCGTGCGGCTCCACCGCCCTCGCTCATGATTCGTTTGGCTTCCGATCACGCATCTCACTCGAACACGGCCTGCGAGATCTAGCGCGTCAATGTTCTATTGAATAAGGTAGCAGAGGTTGATCGGACCAACGTCGGGCGGCCTTTCGTCAGCGGGCGCCCTTGGCCATGGCCCCGAGGGTTTGCATAACAATCTGTAAATCCAAGAGTAGAGAAGCATTCTTCAAATAGAAGAGATCATAGCTCAACTTCTCGGCAGCGTCCTTTTCGTTCGCACCATAAGGATAGCAAATCTGCGCCCAACCGGTCAGGCCGGGCTTTAGCAGATGCCGTTGCTGGTAGAATGGAATGACGGTGGCAAGCTTGGTGACGAACTCCGGACGCTCAGGACGAGGTCCGACAAAAGCCATCTCGCCGATCAAAATATTCCAAAACTGCGGAAGCTCGTCAATACGGGTTTTGCGCAAAATCCTTCCCACGCGCGTCACCCGCGGATCACTAATTGCCGCCCACCGCGGACCGTCCGCTTCGGAGTCTGTCCGCATGGTTCTGAGCTTCCAAATCCGAAAATGGCGCTGGCGAAGCCCCAC
>CAMAPG010000236.1 GCA_945859965.1 Opitutus sp. GAS368
GATCCAGAAAACGAAGTTCACGATGTCCCACGCCCAATTGACCGGATTGGCGTGGCCCCACACCCCGACGCCCGTCGAAATGAGGTAGGTGATGCCCGCCACGGTGAAGGAGGCCGTGAAACACGCGATGATGAAGCACACCCACCACCAAGCGGGGGTCTTGCCTTCGATGATGCCGCAAATTTTTTCAGTGATCCACGAGAAGCTCCGGTGGTTCTGCACCAGCGTCGCGCGCGGAAACACCGCCGGGTTCACGTCTTTGAGGATCGCCGGAGCGGGCATGGCATTTTCAACGTGAGCCATTAGCTAAGTCCTCCGAAATGTTTGGCCGCCTCGAGCGCGGAATGAGAATGATCGTGCGCGGGCTTCTTTTCCTCGTGACCGCCCTCTCCTGCCCCATGGCCATTCGCGCCGTGGTCGGCGGGATGGTTCTTGTTGTTATATTCGATGCGGCTCAGCGGGAGGTCGGCATAGTCGGGCATCCGCGGATTGGGATTGCGCAGCTTGCCGGAGTACGTCGTGCGCGGGCGCGTGTTGAGGTAACCCAGCACCGCATAATCCTGCTCGCGCGCCTTGGCCTGCGAAACCGCGCTTTCCTGGTCGAGAATGTTGCCGAACACGATCGCGTCGACCGGACAGGTCTGCTGACAGGCGGTTTTGATCGTGCCGTCGGGGACCACCACATCGGCGGGATTGCCGGCTTTCGCCGTCTTCACACGATGCTGGATCTTCCCGTTTTGGATGCGTTGCACGCAGTAGGTGCATTTTTCCATGACACCGCGCATGCGCACGGTGACTTCCGGGTTCTTCGCCATCTTGACGAGTTCCGGCATGCCCTGCGGACCGAGGGGCCCGAGGTAGAGGCTGTCGAGATGGCGCTGGTTCCAGTCGAAGAAATTAAACCGGCGGACCTTGTACGGACAGTTGTTCGCACAATAGCGGGTCCCGATGCA
Source organism: Opitutus sp. GAS368 (assembly GCA_945859965.1). Lineage (GTDB taxonomy): Bacteria > Verrucomicrobiota > Verrucomicrobiia > Opitutales > Opitutaceae > CAMAPG01. The sequence continues at coordinate 954 of CAMAPG010000236.1, forward strand.
GCGATTGTAGGCCATCACGTTGACGCCTTCGTTGTCGTGCACCGTGGCGTTGACCGGGCACACGACCTCGCACGGGGCGAGTTCGCAATGCACACAGGTCATCGGCTGGAGGGAAATCTGCGGATCCTCGGGCAACTCACGGTTGCCTTCACCGCCAAAGGCGCCGGCATCCGCGGTCCCGCTCGAATAGTAACGATCGAGGCGGATCCAGTGCATTTCGCGGCCGCGCATGACCTGATCCTTGCCGACGATCGGAATATTGTTTTCCGACTGACAGGCGATGACGCAGGCATTGCAGCCTATGCAGGTATTCAGATCGATCGACATGCCCCACTGGTGCGTGCCGTCGAATTGGGGAGTGGTGTAGAGCGAATTGCCGCGGGGAATTCCGGCGTGGATCCGCTTCTGATAATCGGCGTCCGACTCCCCGGGCTGGCGCTGGCCGGCTTCACCGAGCACGGCGGGCGTGTGCGCCTCCATGCCGATGGTCCTGACATACGCCGGATTTTCCTGATAGCTATTCGGCCCTTCGTAATTGGCTTCGCGAACGATATCGCGGCCTTCCATCGACCAATGCTCCTGGGTGTTCGCCAAAAGCAGGCGTGTGCCGGTGTCGCTCAACTTGGCGCCAACCGCGAAGTGCAGCGCTTCACTGCTGCGCAGCGGATAGGCATTGTAACCCGCTCCCTTGCCGACGTGGCCGGTCACTGTCCGGCCATAGCCGAGCGGAAGAACGATGGTGTAATTAGAGAGACCGGGCTGAATGTGGACCGGACCGCGAATCTTGCGCCCGCCCAAGGTGATTTCGAAAATGCGGGCGTTTTCATTGCCCATCGTAAACTCAGCCTCTTCCTTACGCGCGACTTGAATGAGGGCTCCCTTGGGATCCAAGCCCAATTCCTTGCCCAGCTTCGGACTGATGAGGATGGCGTTATCCCACGAAATCTTGGTGATCGGATCGGGACATTCCTGCAGCCAGCCGTTGTTGGCGAACCGGCCGTCGTCCATTTTGTGGTCGCGGAGAAAGCGGACCTCGAGGTTGTCCTTCGACAGGGCTTCGAGCTTCGGCACCTGCGCCATGAGCTTTGCGGCCCCGGAGGCGCTGACGGCCACGCTGGCGATCGGATACGTCGAGTTTTCGAGCACGCCGTCGTGCAGGAATTTCCGAATGACCTTTTCGGCGTCGCCGCCCGCAATCTGCGTGATTGTCGCCTGAACCAAGGCATACGGTTCAACGGTCGGCTCGCCCGCGATGCGTGCGAGAATCTCGATCTGGGTCAAACCGCCAAAGAGCGGAAGAATCATCGGCTGCACCACCGCGATCGTGCCGTCGACGGTGCGAGCATCGCCCCACGATTCCAAATAGTGGGCGGTGGCGAGATGCGTGCCGGCCAAAGCCGAGGTTTCGTCGGCATAATAACCGCAACGAACAACCTCAGGGACGGATTTCTGCACGGCAGCCCAGTCCAGGTCGGCCGGGGCGTTGTAAACCGGATTCCCGTCCAAAATCACGAGCGTCTTAACCGAGCCACCCTTGATCCGGGCGGTCAGATCCACCAGCGAAACGGCCGCGGTAGAATCAACCGCCACAAAATCGACGGTCTGCCCTACATTGTCGAGGGCCACGTTCATCTGATAAGCCAGCGCATGGACGGCGGCAGACTGATGCGAACCGGCGACAATCAGGCAGGCGCCGCGGTTCTCGGCCAAGTCTTCCGCACAGGCATCGATCCACTTCTGATTGAGATCAAGCCCCTGGGTGAGCGAGCCGAGCGAGGTCCCTGCCACCTTATGGGAGAGGGCCGCGGCAAACCCGAGAATATGACTGCTGGCGAGGCGTAGGCGGTGATCGGCCATGCTGCCCGTGATCGTCAGGGTGCTCTCCGCCACATACAGGCGGTTCATCGGGTCGCTCTTGGACTTCACCCGGCGACCGTGCGAGAAATCCCGCGCGTAATAGAGACTGCCTGCTTCCGAGCTCAGGAAATCGGCATCGAGCGAAACAATCCGTTTTGCCTTCGCAAACCGGTAGATCGGTTTGACGTTCTGGCCGAAAACGGCCTGGGCCGCCGCGAGAGGCGGTTCGTCCGTGACCGGTTCGAATTCCGCCCAGATGGCATTCGGAAACTTGCGGCGCAGCGTGCGCACCAAACGCGAGCGCGTCGGCGAAGCTGATTCATCGGCCAGAAAAGCCAGGCCGGCGCCACCATTGGCGGCATAGGTCTGGTTGATCACCGCGAGCAGTTCGTTGACCGCTGCGGCTGTCAGGGTCGTGCCATTCTTCGTGTGCGCCGTCGCCCGTTCCGGATCGTAAAGATCGAGCACGGAAGCTTGGGCGAGCAGTGAACTTGCGCCGCCATGCGGAGTGTAACTGGGATTGCCTTCGATCTTTGTCGGACGGCCTTGATGCGTCTCGGCCAGCAACGGGATGGCCGACTTGCGCAATGGCATCGCCGTGGCGAAATAAAGCGGGAGACCGGGAATGACACCTTCCACCGACTTGCCGAAAGGCAGGATGTGCTTCTCCGGCCGACGGCAGCCAGCCAGTCCCATCCCGCCAAGGGCAAAGGACGCCGCCATGATCTTCATGAAATGACGGCGATCGACACCGTCGAGCGAGGATGCGCCATCGGGGAATTCGCGCGTCAGCTGTGCCTGGAAGCCAGGGGTCGCGGCAAGTTCGTCAAGACTGCGCCAGTATTTTGGACCGGTCAGCTCGCGTTCGGACGGGGCGGGATGGTCGAATTTGCGTTTCATCGATGGCAACCGGAGCAACTCTGCGGTGGGCGGATATTCCAGTCGTGCACAAATTTTTTGCCGGCCTCGAGGCCGGCCTTGGCGGCGATCGGCTGGGAATCGAGGTTGAAGATATCGGCTTGCTCCCGCACGTAGGCTTCGGGCGCGCGATGGCAATCCAAACAGAAGGACATGCTCAACGGCTTCGAATGGGTCACGACTTCCATCTCGTTGATCTTGCCGTGACACTCCACGCAGCTGACTCCGCGGTTAACGTGGGCCGCGTGGTTGAAATAAGCGTAATCGGGCGTCTGGTGAACCCAGACCCAGGGCACCGCGTTGCCCGTGGCATAACTCTCCCGCACCGGCGCCAGCAGGGGACTCGTGGTCTTGACCTGATTGTGACAGTTCATGCACGTCTGCGAAGTCGGCACATTAGAGTGACCCGACTTGTCGACGTTGGAGTGACAGTAACGGCAATCGATGTCGAGCTGCCCGGCATGCAGCGCATGGCTGAACGGGATCGGCTGGGTCGGAGCATAACCGACCCGCGTATACTTCGGCGTCATGTAGTACGTGACGCCTGCGGTGGCGATGCCACCGAGTACGAACAGATACAGGATGATCTGCAGCGGAAGCTTGTTCGCCGACTTCGGGAAGAGGTTCGACATGGGCCTGGAAGTTCCGGGTTGCCGCGGCGCGGGTTAGAGCGAATCGGCGCGGCGGGCGACAGCCCGCGGCTCCGAACGAAGGGGGGAACGCGAGGCCGACCCGGCCGGCGCCGCCACGGCGCGGACGGATCCGGCCAGCAGCTTCGGGGCAAGGCTCACGACAGCCATCAGCCCAAGACACTTGGTGATGAAATGTTTTCGCTCGGGGTCGTTGCTCACAGGTCGTCGCATGTGGTTAAAGTCGTGGACGAAACAAGGGCGCGCTCTCCGGCTTGTAAACGAAAAATTCCGGGGAAGATTTTTTTGGGCGAAGAATTAGCTCGCACAGCAGCGGACAAC
>CAMAPG010000237.1 GCA_945859965.1 Opitutus sp. GAS368
GGCGATCACTGCAGCCAAGGAAGAAAAGAAAACGCGCCTGGATCTGTTTCCCGATGTGGAGGAAGGCATCCGCTGGACGATGGAATTTCCGGGTGGGGTGATGGGCGAGGGGAAGACCAGTTATGCGCGTTCCGTGAATCAATTCCGCGCGGAGGCCCCGCGCGGTTTCATCGAGCTCAAGCCGGCCTTCAGTTACAGCGGCCTCCGGGGCGAGACGACGCGCGGACCGCTGCGCTTTGATCCGCCCGTGAATCAGCAGGCCCGGCAGATCGACGATTTCGCCCAGTGCGTGCTGCAAAACCGGGAGTCGCGGGTGCCTGGCGAGATGGGCCGTCGCGACGTGCAAATCATCGAGGCCATTTATGCGTCCGCCCGGGAGGGCGGCAAACGGGTGATGGTGTGAAGACCGCTCGACCGCGAAAAAATTCCGAACCTAGCCGGCGGCCACGGGTCGACGGCTTTCAACCCGCGGAGTGTGCCCGCGGCTGTTTCTCTCGAACCAGCTGAAATTTACCGCCTTAGGTGGGTTTCCGGAAACAAACCCCGGATTCGTGAGTCTGCGACGCGGGTATGAAAACCATGATTTCAGCCCCTCTATCCTTCCGCCGCTCTAAAGGTCCGATCGCCCAGGCTTTCGTTCTTTGCGGTGCGCTCGCCCTGCTCGGTGGTTGTGCGTCAGAGCCCGAATCCCATCGGCTCTCGGGCCCGCCTCCACCCGAACCCACCACCACGGTTGTTACGCAGCAGGCGCAACCCGTGCCGGTGGTTGTCACCAACATTCCTTCCAACACTGGCGTGACCACCATCTATGTCACCCAGGCGCCTCCCGCCATGCAGCAGGAAGTGATCATCGCGCGGCCTTCCACGTCGCATGTCTGGGTTCCTGGCTATTGGACCTGGCGCAACCAGCGCTATGAGTGGATGGCCGGTCATTGGGACCTCCCACCTCGCTCGAATGCGACCTGGGTTGCCCCGCGCTGGGAGCGTGAAGACAATTCCTATCGTTTCTACGAAGGCTACTGGAACTGAGCGCAACCGCTCTGACTTAAGTCCAACGGCGCGGGCAACCGCGCCGTTTTTTATTTTTGGGGACGGGACGCATTTTGGTAGTGGGTTAGTTCGAAAAAATGGTGCGGCGGCTATGATCGCCGGCTCGGGAATCGGCGCTCATAGAGCGCGCTGCAGTAAACTAGGAGCTGTTTGGGAAATGCCGGTTGCTTTAGATTCTCGTGGCGAAACGCGTGAGCGTTTCGGGTTCGGACGAAAGCCTCACGGCTTTCGCTACTCGGAGAGACGAATTCTCAAACAGCTCCTAACCCACTGCCGGCATTTTTAATGCACCCTTCCTTCCTGATGCCGGAATGGATTCAGCGCGAAATATCGCGCTGCGTGAGCACCTTGAATTTCCGTTTATTGAGCGCCTGGGCCGCGACATCGTCGTCCTCGGCATTGATCACGACGGCGCACTTGCCGGCCGGCCGTTTGATGAAGCTGTAGATATAGTGAATGTTGATCTCGGCCTCGAACAGGGCCGCGAGGATTTCCCTCAGGTCGGATTCGTCCTCGAGCTCGACGGCCAGCACCTTGCATTCGGTGTAGGGAAAATCGTTGTTGATCATCAGCTCGCGGGCCTTGTTAGGATCATCGACGATCAGGCGCACGATCGCGCTGTCCGTGGTGTCGAGCACGGTGATGGCCATGATGTGGACCTGCTGGCTCTTGAGGAGGGCCGTGAGATCGAAGAGCCGTCCCACGCGGTTCTCGGCAAAAACAGAGAACTGCTTCACCGGGTCGGTGGCGAGGGAGGTGAGCGGGAGAGCCATGCGGAAAACGATAGTCTGGGCGGCTCGGGGATACGGTCAAGTGGCGGGAGACGGTCTGAAGGAGGCGAACGCTCAACGCTTAACTTTTAACGCTGAACGCTCAAGTGAAAGCTGAATTTCTATTTTGGCGTTGGGGCCTTTGCCAACTGTAGGCTAGGTCGTTGACCTGGCGCCCTCCTTCGCCGGCCTATGGAGGCAGGCCACCACAACGAGGTGGCCTACAATATCAGCCAATTTCAAAAGCCCCGCTACCCCTCTGGAGTCATTGCCTTAAGCGTTCTGCGTTGAATGTTGAAAGTTAAGCGTTTCCAGCCGGCATTTCCCCCGCTTGCCTGCCGCCTGCCATGGCTCCAGCTTCCGCCCGTGTCTCCCGAATTACCCAGTCATCACGCGGCCACGCAGCGCCGTGCCCAAGCGAGCGCCCGGCTGGTGGCGAAGGGGATTGCCCTCAACGCGGTGCTGGCGGCGGTGAAATTTGCGGGCGGAATTTTCGGCCATACCTACGCCCTGATCGCAGACGGAACGGAGTCGCTGCTCGACATCCTATCCTCAGCGATGGTGTGGGCCGGATTCCGGGTGGCTTCGGAACCACCGGACGAGAACCACCCCTATGGCCATGGCAAGGCGGAGCCTCTGGCGGCGCTGGCAGTGGCGGTGTTTATTTTTGCCGCGGCTGGCTGGATCGGCTGGCGGGCGATTCATGAGATTATCACCCCGCACCGCGGCCCGCACTGGCTGACACTGCCGCTGCTCGCGGTGGTGGTCGTCGTGAAGTTGTGGTTTTCAAAAAGGATGAACGCCGCGGGGACCGCCACCGGCAGCACGGCGCTCGGGGTGGAGGCGCTCCATCATTACTCGGATGCGGTCACTTCCGGCGCGGCTTTCGTCGGTATCAGCATCGCGGTGATTGGCGGCAAAGGCTGGGAGGCGGCGGATGATTGGGCGGCCCTGCTGGGTTGCGCGGTCATTGCCTTCAACGGCTCGAGCATGTTCAGCAAGGCCCTCGGCGACGTGATGGACACGGCGGTGCCGCAGGAATTCGAAAACGAAGTGCGCACAATTGCCATGCGCATCCCGGGAGTGCGGGCACTAGACAAATGCCGGGTCCGCAAAAGCGGCCTCAGTCATCTCGTGGATATTCAGGTCCGGGTCGACGGTGAGATCCCGGTGCGCGAGGGCCATGACATTGCGCATGCCGTCAAGGACGCGCTGCTGTCCTCCACCGCGCATGCGATCAGCGATGTCTCGGTGCACGTCGAGCCGATGAAGTAACCGTTCTTGGATTCGAGAACGATTGCGGGGAACAGAGAAAGATTTCCGAAGGCGCTTTTACTCCAACCGCCGCGCTAATTTCCAGCCGAGGTAAACCCCGAGGAGGCTGCCTGCGCTGCTGACGAGAAACGCCACGACGAAACCGAAGCGTTCGCCAAGAAACCAGCCGACATAGCCGCCGATCGTTGCGCCGCCCAGGGTGCAAAGCTTGTTCACGCGGAAAGTTTATGAAACGGAGCAGGTGAAGCGACTCACTAATATCGGTGGGAAAACAGCTTCATTGACCAAGTCCGCCCCCTTTCCGGTTTACTCACCTTCACCGGGCGTTAGGGTCCGCCCACGATGAAGAAGCGCAACTCCGGGAAGCCGCTTAGCGAGAACAAGCATTTGCTGCGCTGGATCGAAAAAATGGTCACACTCTGCGAGCCGTCCTCGGTGCACTGGGTCGACGGCTCCAAGCAGGAATACGACCAGCTGTGTGCGCAGATGGTCGAGGGCGGTACGTTCATCAAGCTGAACCAGAAACTCTGGCCGGGCTGTTACTACGCGCGCAGCGATGCGGGTGATGTGGCGCGGGTCGAGGATCGCACGTATATCAGTTCGTATTCGAAGGAAGCTGCCGGACCGACCAATAATTGGGTCAATCCGTTTGAGATGCGGAAAAAACTCCGCGGCCTTTTCACCGGCTGCATGCAGGGCCGCACGATGTATGTGCTCCCGTTCAGCATGGGCCCGGTCGGCTCGCCGATGGCGCAGATCGGCGTGCAGCTCACCGATTCACCTTATGCAGTGGTCAATATGCGCATCATGGCGCGCATCGGCCTGCCGGTGTACGCGGAGATCGACAAGGGCGAGAAGCGCGTGGTGCCGTGCCTGCACTCCGTCGGCGCGCCGTTGAAAAAAGGCCAGGCGGACGTCCCCTGGCCGTGCAACCAGGAAAAATACATCGTGCATTTTCCGGAAACGCGCGAGATCTGGAGCTACGGCTCCGGCTACGGCGGCAACGCGCTGCTCGGGAAAAAATGTTTCGCGCTCCGCATCGCCTCCAACATCGCCCGCGACGAGGGCTGGATGGCCGAGCACATGCTGATCCTCGGCGTGGAAAATCCCAAGGGAGAGAAGACGTATGTCGCGGCGGCGTTTCCCAGCGCGTGCGGCAAGACGAATTTTGCGATGCTCATCCCGCCCGAGCCGTTCAAGAAACAGGGCTGGAAGGTCTGGACGGTCGGCGACGACATCGCGTGGATCAAGCCCGACGCGACAGGCCGGCTGTACGCGATCAATCCCGAGGCCGGGTTTTTTGGCGTCGCTCCGGGTACTTCGGTGCAGACCAACCCGAACGCGATGGCCGCGCTTTCGAAGAACACGATTTTCACCAATGTCGCGCTCACGCCCGAGGGGGGCGTGTGGTGGGAGGGCATGACCGACAAGCCGCCCGCGAAACTCATCGACTGGCAGGGCAAGGAATGGACCCCACAGCTCGCCAAGGAAACCGGCGCCAAGGCGGCGCATCCCAATGCGCGCTTCACGGCCCCGGCGTCCCAGTGCCCGACGATCGATCCCGACTGGGAAAAACCCAC
>CAMAPG010000238.1 GCA_945859965.1 Opitutus sp. GAS368
CCAGTTACGGCATGGAGCGCACGGAAGTGCACAGCAATGTGGACGGCGCCCATCTCGGGCACGTGTTTCCGGACGGCCCGCGTCCCACCGGCCTGCGTTATTGCATCAACAGCGCCTCGCTCCGCTTCATGCCGCGGGCGGAGTATGAAGCGTGGGTGAAGAAAAACGAAAAGCCGGCGGGGAAGTAAGGGAGTGGGGCGGGTCTTCGACCCGCCCTTCCGAGGCTCGTTTATTTTGTCCAAGGATGATCCTGCCAGCGGGCAACGAGCCCTGCTTTAACCGGATTCTCCCGGATATAGTGCACGGTTTTTTCCTCTTCGAATTTCGTTCGCATCCATCGATCAAACCACTCGCGTTGCCAAACGGGAGCGGGTGGACCGCCAATCATCTGTCGGATGGCTTTGCCAGTGCGTCCTTTCACTCTTTTCATTATTTCAGCAAGTGATCGGGTGCAATCGGGATTCGGAATGACGAGTGCGTGCCAATGATTCGGCATGATGGTAAAATGGGGAACGGCGATGCCCCATTCCTGGAGTGCTGCCAGTTCTTTTTCGACGATAGAGGCGGCTTGAGGCTGGCGCAGCACGCATGCCCCACTGCCTGCATCGAGATATTTTTCCATGGTACGGAAATAAACGCGCTGCAATGTCACAAAGGGCGCTGATTGCGCTTCGATTGCCGCCAGGCTCTGGTGAATTTCCTGCAGACGTAGGATTACTTCGTGAGGAAGACTGTCAGCCAGCCGGGCGGTAACGAAGTAATGGCCTCGCTCTACTTCCCAATGGGGCAGTTTGCCCCGGTGGAAACGGGTCGTAGGGATTAAACGCATAAAGCGTGCTTGCACTACAAAGGGCGGGTCGAAGACCCGCCCTACTTTTATCACACGCGCGGGAACTTCACCCACCGCGCGCCGAGTTTCGATGACTTCACCGCGGTCTCGATGAACGCCATGCCTTCCACGCCGTCGGCGATGGTGGGGAAATCGAGATCCTTCGGCAGTTTTTCCCCCGCGACTTCCGCGGCGATGGCGCGGAAGGCTTCGCGGTAGATATTGCCGAAGGCTTCCAGGTAACCTTCCGGATGGCCGGCGGGAATGCGCGTGAAACGCTGGGCGTTCTTCCCCAGATACCCGTTGCCACGGCGCCAGATCTGGCGCGGCTGGTCGGGAAACTTGACGGTCAGCTCGTTCGGATGCTCCTGGTGCCATTCGAGCGCGGCCTTGGTGCCGTAGACGCGAATGTTCAGGTTGTTTTCGTCCCCGACGCTGATCTGCGAGGAATGGAGGATGCCTTTCGCCCCGCCTTTGAACCGCACCAGAATGTTGCCGTCGTCATCGAGCTTGCGGCCTTTCACGAAGGTGGTGAGGTCGGCGCACAGCGAATCGATCCGCAGACCCGTGATGTAACGCGCGAGATTTTCGGCGTGCGTGCCGATATCGCCAATGCAGCCGGCTGCGCCGCTGCGTTTCGGGTCGGTCCGCCAGCCCGCCTGTTTCTGGCCGGTCTTTTCCAACAGGGTGCTCAGCCAGCCTTGCGGGTACTCGGCGACCACCTTGCGGATTTCGCCCAGCGCCCCGCTGCGCACGAGGTGGCGGGCCTGCTTGACCATCGCATTGCCGGTGTAGTTGTGGGTGAGGACAAAGACTTTTTTCGTCCGCTTCACGATCGCCTGGAGCTTTTGGGCTTCCGCGAGACTGAAGGTCACGGGTTTGTCGCAAACGACGTTGAATCCGCTCTCCAGAAACAGCTTCGCCGGCGGGAAATGCTGGTGGTTGGGGGTGACGATGACGACGAAGTCGAGCCGCTGGCTGGCCGGCCGCCGGGCTTCCGCTTTGGCCATCTCCGCATAACTGCCATACACGCGGGTGGGATCGAGAAAGAGGTCGGCCCCGGAGGCTTTGGATCGCGCGGCATCCGAGGAAAAGGCACCTGCCGCCAACTCCGCCTGTCCGTCCATGGCCGCGGCCAGGCGATGCACTCCGCCGATAAAGGCCCCGCGTCCGCCGCCAACCATGCCAAAACGAAGTTTGCGATTCATGGAAAAAGTATTGGGTAAGCAACAGTCGAGCCGCAAGCCCGGGCACCGGTCGCGCTTAACGGACCTGACGGCGTTGGAGCAGGGTTACGATCAGCAGCAGGAGGAACGACAAACCCAGCAGGACGGCCGCGAACGCATGGGCCTGCGGGTATTCCAGTTTCTGCACTTCGTCGTAGAGCGAGATGCTGGCGACCTTGGTGACGCCGGGAATCGATCCGCCGATCATGAGCACGACGCCGAATTCCCCCAGGGTATGGGCGAACCCGAGTGTGAGGCCGGCGGCGATTCCGCGCCAGGCGAGGGGAATATGCAGCCGGCCGAAGACCCGCCAGGGCGGCGCGCCGAGCGCGGTTCCGGCGTCGAGCAGTTCGCGCGGCACCGCCCGCAGCGCCGCCTGAAACGGCTGCACGGCAAACGGCAGCGAATAAAACACCGAGGCGATCACCAGCCCCGTGAACGTGAAGGCGAGCGGAGCGCCGGTGACTGCGTACCACCAGCGGCCGGGCGCCTGGTGGGGGGAAAACGCGACGAGGAGATAAAATCCGATCACGGTCGGCGGAAGCACGATCGGAAGCGTGACGAGCGTTTCGATCAGGGGGGCGAGCCGCCAGCGCGTCGTGTTGAGCCAATGGGCGAGGGGCAGGCCGGCCACGCCGAGGATAACCGTCGTGGTCGCGGCGAGCTTGAGCGTCAAGGCCAGGGACTGCCAGAGCGGCGGCGGTAATCCGAGAAAGGTGGAAGCGGGATCGCCCATCAAGGCCCGAGCATGGGGGCGCGGGACGCCGGCCGGCAAACGTTATGGTGTGGACGGGGAGTGGGTTTAGCCGGGTTTCCTGGTCGAGATGTAGGAGCCTGCTTGCAGGCGATTGTCTGGAGCGGCAACGCCCTCGTCGCCGAAAAACGCACGAGGGCGTCGCGTCCCCAGCCGATCATCGCCAGCAAGCAGGCTCCTACAGGCTTCCTGCGGGCGATGATTTCCAGCAGCCTCGCGTCTTCGCCGCATGTCAACCGTCCCGCCCACGCTACCTCCTGTGACCGTGCTGAGCGGATTCCTCGGCGCGGGCAAGACCACGCTCCTCCGCCATTTGCTGGCCCAGGCGGAAGGCCGTCCGTGGGCGGCGGTGGTGAACGACGTGGCGGCGATCAACATCGACGCCCAGTTGGTGGCGCAAGCCGGCGCCCGCCGCGTGATCGAGCTGGGCAACGGTTGCGTGTGCTGCACGGTGCGGGATGAGCTGGCCGAGACGCTGGCGGAGCTCTGCGCCACCGGCACGTACGACCATGTGCTGGTCGAAACCACCGGCGTGGCCGATCCGCGCGCGGTGGCGGATCTGTTTGTGCGCAAGAATGCGTTTGGGCGCAGCCTCGCGGATTTTGCGCGGTTGCAATCGCTGGTCACGGTCATCGATGCGCCGCATTTTTTGGCGGAGGCGGACCGGGCGAAGGTGTCGGGACAGCGGGCGGATCAAGCCCGGAGCGCACCCGGTTCAACCCGGCCGGTTTTCGAATTGATGCTCGATCAGGCGGAATGCGCGGATGTCCTGGTCCTGAACAAATGCGATCTCGCCACCGCCCCGGACCTGGCCCGGGTGGAGGACCTGCTCCGGGCGCTCAATCCGCGGGCCGAAGTTCTTCGCACGGAGCACGGCCAGCTACCGGCCGAGGTGCTGCTGGATCGGACGCGCTTCGATGCGCAGGCGACGCTCGGCGCGGCGCGGTGGATCCGGCTGCTGCAGGCTGACTCCACGGGAAAATTCACGGCCCATCCGTCCGTGTCCCGGCATGAACGCGATCATGGCATCACGAGTTTCGTTTATGAGGCGCGGGCGCCGTTTGGGCGCGAGCGCTTTCTCGATTTGCTGGCGGCGATCGGGCGCGGCGAGTACACCGGCACGCTCCTGCGGGCCAAGGGGTTTTTCTGGCTGCACGAACAGCCGGCGGACATCGGGTTTCTGTCGGTGGCGGGTGGGCTGGCCCGCCACGAATTCGTGGGCACGTGGGCGGCGGTGCTGCGGGAACGCGGGGTGATCGCTGAAACGGAAATTCCCGCGGCGGCCCGCGAGCGCTGGCGCGAGCCCAATGGCGATCGCCGGCAGGAACTGGTTTTTATTGGCGTCGCCCTTGACGAAGCCAGCTTGCGACACACGCTGGAGGCGTGCCTGGCCTGAGTGAGTCTCATTTTGAGCCGGAAAAATTATGCTGAAACTTTTTGAAACACCGGCGGGCGGCAGGCGTCGGAACTGAAATGATGTTGGGAATCAGGAAAAAAATTCTTCGTGGCCTGGGAGTGTTATTGCTGGGCTGGAGCTGGGCCGGAGCCCAGCAGCCGGCGGAGAACGACACGCATCATGATGTGCTCGTGTACAAGGACGGGGACAAAGTGCGGGGGAGGCTGGTGGACCGCACACCCACCACGATCGTGTTCAAATCCGACCGTTTCGGGGAACTTCGCGTACCCGCGGACGATGCGGTGGTGATCATGGCGGAAAAACCGACGCACCCGGTCCCGGCGACCCCGGTGGCGGCCACGCCCCCGCCGGCCCTTGCCCAAACGGAACCGAAGACCGCGGCGCAAAAGGAAAGGGAGGAGGAGGAGAAGCTGTCCATCTGGGAGTGGTTCTCGCC
>CAMAPG010000239.1 GCA_945859965.1 Opitutus sp. GAS368
CACGGCGGCAAGTGAGCTCAGCGCCAGGATCCACGCATAGCCCGTGCCCGTGCGTTTCTGCCAGGCCGTCGCGAGGAATCCTCCCAGCAGGGTCGCCGTCAAACCGGTCATCACCAGCGACAGTCCGAAAAACTTTCCCGCGGATTCCAGATCCAGTCCGTGAATCCGGTGCAAAAAGGTCGGAGCCCAAAACGCGAATCCTCCCATCGCAAAGGTCTGCGCCACATAACCGGCCACCACGAGGAGATAGTCCGGCCTTCGGACCAACTCGCGATAGACTTTCCAGCCGGAAGGCAGCGGGACCGCGGGCACAGCACTCACCGGCTGGCTCGCCCCCGGGACGGGCTCCCTCAGCAGATACAAGACAAACGCGAGCAGCAGCCCGGGAGCCCCCGCCAGCAAAAACGCCGAACGCCAGCCATACCGTGCCGCCATGATGCCTCCGAAAATATATCCCAGGGCCGAGCCGATCGGGATCGCGAGATAGAAAATGGACAGGGCGTTATTGCGCCGCGCCGGGGAAAACAGATCGGCAATCCAGCCCGGGCTGATCGTCCCAAAGCTCGCCTCGCCGAAACCGACCAGGGCGCGAAAGCAGATCAAGGCGGCAAAACTGTGGGCGAAACCCGACAGCACCGTGCCCAGGCTCCAGACAAAGACCCCGGCCGCGATCAGCCACTTCCTGGGGACACGATCCCCGAGGTAGCCAAAAATCGGGGACGTCAGGAAATAGCCCAACATAAACCCGGTCGCGATCGTTCCGAGCTGTTCATCGCTCAAATGCAGTTCCGCCTTCACCGGCGTCAACACCGCGGCCAGCAGCTGGCGATCAAGATAATCGAGCAGGTTCAGACCGGTCAGGACAACCAGCGAGGTAACCGGCCAGACGGATGGGGCGGTCTTCACGGGCGCAGAGCGAACCAGCGCCGGCGCGGATTGAAAAGGCGGAAAGCGTCGGGTCCCGGATAAGGTTTATTTACCTGTAGCGGCGGTCTATGACCGCCGCACCATTTTCAAACCTCCCACGACCGCTGACCTCAGAAGCGGATGTTCATTCCCATCCGAAACCCCTGCAGACTGGAGAGATCGACCTTGGAGCTGTAGCTGCCAGTATCGGTATTGAGGCGCTGCGTGTAGGTGCCCGAGCTTTGGTGCACGCCACCGACATAGAACCCGGCCCGGTCCGTCAACCAGTACTCGACGTTGGCATCCGCATAGTAGCCTGGCAGAAGTTTGTTGGCGGTATCCTCAACTGATTCCTTGATCGTGGTGCCGCCATCCTCCGGCGTAAATTCCTGCTCAATCGAATACGTGCTGCCGGCATAAACCAGGGCTCCGCCGGCGCTCAGCGTGATTTTCCAGCGTTCGCCGAGCGGGATCACAATCGTGGGTCCGGCCCGGAAGGTGTAATATGCACCCTTCATCCGCCAGTGGTTGGTAAGGGCGCCCGTGCTGATCTTCGAATCAAAGGTACGGTTGATCGGTTCGTTGCCGAGCAGCACTGTGGTATCGACCGTCTGGGTGGTGATGGAGCCGCCCGCATTCGTCACGGGGACAAACGTGTTGGAGGGTGCGGCATAAGGTCCCGTCGTCGGAGCCGCGCTGCCGTCGGCCGCCGTCGCGTCCATCGCATAGGTATCCGTCATTCTCGTGATCGTCGCCCGCTGGCTGGTATCGGATTGCCCGCGGATATCGTTCACCGACAAGCCGCCAAAAATCGTCCAATCGAAGCGCGTGCTGATCTGGTTCATCTCCCGCCGAAGAACCACCTCGGCGCCATACGACATCGCCGGGTCTTTTCCATTCAAACCGGCTTCATCGATATCGGCGGAATAAGCATAATTGTGCATCGTCGCCGTTCCGTCACCCGTGATCTGCTTTACAGTCGCGGCCGACCACGTGTTGGTCTTGCCGTCCGGAACAATCGGAACCGAGGAAATGGTGCCATCGGCATTGGTGACCGTGATCTCGACGCCATTTTCATCCTTTTGCTTCCGGGTATCGAGTCCGACCGAGCCGTCGCTGTAGGTGCGCACCGCATCCGTGCCTTTCAGCGGAACATCCGGGAGCGTTGACTCAACGTGGACCTTGCCGCTGAAAGTGGTCTTGGCGCCACTGATGCCTCGATACCCCACGGAAATCGTGAACTTCGGTTCGTGGATGAAATCGTCCGTATCGAACGTCAGGTTCTCGTCGGGTTTTTGCTGGGCAAAGCCTGCGGAAGCAGTGAGCAAAAGCAGGGCAGCAAGGGAGCTTTTCTTCATGAAGGTGGGGTACGACAACGGGTCTGGAGAGAAGGTTCAAGAAAGTTACCAAAAGAACCATAACTTACTCGCCCGCCTTTCCGGCCCCGATTGGCCGTTTATTCGTTAAATTCGTCGAACTTCTTCGGGTTTGCCGGCGACTCCACCGCAGCCGCAGGATCGAGCGCCCCCTCCCGGCCACGCAACCGTTGCTCCCGTACCCGCAGGTCCTCTTCGCGCTGCTCCAACTCGGTCTCTTTTTCCTGCTGCTGCATCATCTTTTCAAAGAGTTTGGCCTCATTCTGTTCAACAAATTGCTCCCGTTCCGTAACGGCCGTTTTTTGCTCCTTCAGGGATGCTTCCTGCCGGTCGAGGGCTGCCTTAAGCTGTTCAAGTGCTGCCTGTTCCTCCTTCGACAGGCTGGCCTTGGCTGGAGCCGCGCGACGCGACGCTTCAAGCAGCTTGTTGCGGGCGGCGATCAAAGCCTCGGCCTCCGCCACATCCCGTTCCCGGTCCGCCAGGCGCGATTCGAGCTCTTCCATCGCATACTCGCGTTCCTCCAGCCTTGCTTCGAGATCGCGCAATGACTTTTCGAGCGTTTCCGCCTGGCCGGTATTGAGCGGCTTGGGATCTCCAAAGGGTGCGCGGGTCGCCGAGACGATTTCGGCAATCTGTTTGCGGGCCTCGGCAGAAGCCGCGGACAGCTCAAACGGCGAACGGGTCGCGCCCCGCCGGCGCGGCAGCGCGAGAGCGGGTGCCGGATTCGCAGCTTTGCGGGACGAAGGATTGGGGAAACCAGGCGCGTCCGACATGGGATTTATTTTTTAAACAATCGGGCCAAGCCGCCGAACAGGCCCGGTTTCCGGCCTGGCGCGGGGTGATCCGATTTCCCGAGGTGGGGTTTCAACAACGCCGACACTTTTGCTTCCGTGGCCGCGTTGCCCAAAACCGCCACCTGCCGTGCAAGCGAGCCACCCGCCGCGATGTCCTGCTGGAGTGCCGCGAACTCGGCCTTGAACCATTCGACTGCCCGCGCGGTTTGCTCCGCCGGGACCGGCGAGGCGGCCGCGTGGGCCACCGCCTCGATCAAATGCACACCTTTGCTGCCCGGACGAAAAGGCAGGCATTCGGTGAGCGTCCGCTCGTCGATATGGGAAAGCGCATTGAGGAGCTTTCGGAAATCCCCGCCTACAATCACATTTTGCGCCAGGTTCTGGGAAAAAACGGCGAACTCCCCCAAGGTGGGGAGTTTCTCCAACCGGCAAAACTCAACCGCATCCGGGCCCAGTGCCGTCAGCGCGATCGGCAGTGATTCAGGAATTTCCAGCCGCGCCAGGTTCTTCAACAGCTGGTTGTCCTTTTGCGCCGCCGTCTCCGCCTGCTGGACCATGTCCCCGAAAGGACTGTCGAACGCCAGGGTCTCCTTGAGGATGCCGATGAGAAGGTTGGCCTTGTCCGGCGATAGATTCTTGAGCGCGAGCAATTCGATCATCTCGTCGTAGGAGAAATCGATGTACTTGGCCGGAGTCTCGTCCTTGCTCTTCACCGGCCAGTCGGGGCCGTCCAGGTTTTGCGCAAGACTGCTCAGCGCCGTGTCGACCATGATCGACGAGGCAAACGCCGAACGGACTTCGTCCCAATCTTTGGCGGTAAATGAAGCGGGCATGAGTGTTGACGAAAAGTTAAGTGCGCGGGCTCTTCACAACTGGCCGCCCTGCCGCACGATTTCAGCGGCGAGCTTGCGGTAATCGTTGAGGACATTGTCCTGGCTGGCCGCGTCGGCGCTATCCTGCCCGACCAGGTTCACGGGCAAGCCGAGCGTGACCGCGCGGCGGACCACCATCGCGTCGCGGATCTGCGTGTCGAAAATCTTGGCATTGGCCGCCACGCGCTTGGCCGAACGAAACTGGTTCAGCCGGAGCTGCAGGCGCATTTTGGGCACCTCGATGTCGACCCCCGTTTTGATCGAATTGAAAATCAATCCCTGCACCTGGGCCGGCACGCCCATCGCGGCGCGGCGGAAACCCGCGGAAGCCTGGTGGAATTTCCCCAGCTTCTCCACGAGCAGTGTGAAGCCGATCAGGCTCAGCGCATCAGGATTGCACGGGACATACACTTCGTTGGCGGAAAACACCCCGCATTGCGATGCGCGCAGAATATTGGGCGGGCAGTCAAAGAGGATGAAATCGTAGTTCGCCTCCACCTCCGCCAGCTGCTCCGCAAAGATGACGTAGGCCGGGCGCTTGGGGTCGCCGATGAACTCATTCTCAAGGTCGACGAGATTGAAGGTGGTCGGCACCAGATCGAGACCCGGCAGGGGTTTTTCGCCGTTTTTGTCATCCACCACGTCCTTCACAATGATGTCACGCAACCGGGCGCGGCCGGGATCGAAGAGCGAATAAACCGCACC
>CAMAPG010000240.1 GCA_945859965.1 Opitutus sp. GAS368
ACGCATCTCGAAGTCGCCTGCGCTTGAATCTTGCCATCCCGGTATCGAAACAGGTTTGTGAGCTCTCTAAAAGTCAGAAACCGACCGTCAATACAGGCTGAAACTTACTTCGCTGCTCGAAAACTACCCACTCAAGTACACGAAGAGCCAGAATTGATTGCGGCACGGGCTCGGCAGCGTGCGGTGTTGCTGGGGCTGCGGGACCTCGAAACCCAGCTGGGAAACAGTCTTCGGGTGGCGTTGAAGAAGTTCGAATTCACCCGGGGTGCCATCGCGGATCACGAGGCGGTGATTCGGTTGAACCAGAATCTACTTGAAGCCGAGATGGCCCGCCTGAAGGTGGGGCGCGTCGAGGCGCGGCGGGTGCTCGAAGTCGAGCGAGACTTATTGCAGGCGAAGCTCACGTCGCTCGCGGCATCCGTCGGCCACCACCAGGCGTCAATCGAGCTGGAGGCTCTCGAGGGATCCTACCTCTCGAAACGCGGACTCGAACGTAGCCGGCATGCGGTCGTTGATCGCGCGATGCATCGCGAGGTTTCCCAGACGGCCAGCGATGATCCGTCGGTATCGGGATTCTCAACGAAGTGAAAACACGACGATTTCTAACGGGTTCCTCGATTCCACGGGTGAATGTGAGGGTGGCCCTTTACCCTCAAACGTCGGGACACGCGAGACGGCTTACGCCCGGTGGACCCGCTGTCTTCAGGCGACGGTGGACGGGGTTTCTTTGCATTTCCCTCTTGGCGCTGGTTCCACCGTTGATGTCGGGCCCGTTGGGAGCGGTCGATCTGCCCGGCATCACCGAGCCCTTTCAAGACGCCACGCTCACGTCGCCGGTGGCCGGCACGGTGGGCCGGCATTTTTTTGTCGAAGGTGATTTTGTGGAGGCGGGGAAAGTGATCCTCGAATTGGACAAGCGACTGGAGGAGCTCGAAGTCGTGCGACGCGAGGTGGTCCTGGACAACACATCCAACATTCTCCAGCGCACCGAGCAATTGGCGGCGACGAGCAAGGCTGTGGCGGCCGAGGAGCTCGACAAACATCGAGCCGAACGGCGGATCGCCCAGGCCGAGTTGGATGTGGCGCGTGAGCAGTTGCTCCGACGTCAGATCGTGGCGCCGTTTGCCGGAGTGGTTGCGGATCTATTCGGACTGGATCGTGGCGAAGGTTCCCAACCGCAGACGCCGCTGGCGCGGTTGGTGGACACGCGTCGTTGCTGGATCGTGGTGAATTTGGACGCACGCCTGGCGCTCTCGACCCACCCAGGTGACTCGGTCGAGATTCAATTGCAGACGTCCACCGGGCCGCAGCTCGTCCCGGGAGAGATCAAGTTTGTTTCGCCCGTGGCCGACCCGGCCAGTGGCCTGGTCAAGGTCAAGGCGTTGTTTGACAACTCGACGGTCCGGATTGCGGCGGGGGCGGCTGCACTTTTGCGTCTCGCGGAACCCAGATGACGGTGGATCAACGCAAATGAATTGCGAAGCCAACATCCGGCCGGTCTTTGCTGAGCTGACCGCTCTGCGGCAGTCGACCAGTGCGCCGCGCGAGTTTTGGACTCGGTATTCGGCGGCGCTCGCCGATCTTTGCGATGCCGACCGATGTGTCGCTGCCGTGAAGTCGAGCGCCGAGAACGCAACCTGGAAGAAGTTGCAAGACTGGTCGCACGGAGAGATGCCCGTGGCGCCCAATGCCGAGTTCAATGCCGGGCTGGTCTCTCTCGCGGAGACGACCGCATCGGCGGGGGTTATTTTATCTGAACTGTCGGCGCAGCGGAGCTTCACGCTTGGCCTCCGGCTACCCTGGCAAGCCGCGGGTGAAACCGTGGTCGTGCTGCTCCTGGTTTGTGACACAACCGAAAACGCAGCGCGGGAGGCGCTCGGACGATTGCAGTTGGTTTCCGATATTCCGATGATGCGCCAATCGGGGCAGCCTTCGGAAGATGCGCGCGTGGCGACCGAGCGGTTCGCAGGGGTGTTCGAAGTCTTGTCGCAGGTCAATGATCAACCCCGTTTCTTCGGCGCGGCGCTGGGCCTTTGCAATGCGCTGGCGACACGCCTGGCCGCCGAGCGCGTCAGCGTGGGATGGTTGCGCAACGGCGCGGTTCGGATCCGGGCGATCAGCCGCATGGAAAAATTCAACCGTGAGATGGCCGCGGCGCAGTCGCTCGAACGAGCGATGGAAGAAGCCATTGATCAGGAGGCGGATCTCCGTTTTCCAGCGGCTCCCGACTCCACTGCGGTGCTGCGCGATCACGCGAAATTCAGTCAGGAGCAATCGGTGCCGCATCTCCTGACGGTGCCGGTCCGGGTCGCGGACCGGTGCGTCGGCGCGCTGACGTGCGAGCGGAGTGCGCGCGAGTTCACGGAGAGTGAGGCGCAGCAGGTCCAACTGGCCGCGGGCCTGGTCGCGCGGCGGCTGTCGGAACTGGAGCGGCGCGACCGGTCATGGCCGGCGCGGTGTCTGGCGCGTGGCCGGGAACTTTCGAGCGCGGTGGTAGGTCCGCGCCACGCCTGGGCGAAAGTGATTGGGATTCTCGGAATGCTGGCGTTATTGGCACTGATTTTCCTCCGCCTTCCGTATCGAGTGGAAGGGAACTTCAGCGTGCGTGCGGACGAACTCGTCACCTTGAGCGCGCCGTACGAAAGCTATCTAGCCGACGTGTTTGTCCGGCCGGGTGACGCCCTAACCAACGGACAGCCCTTGGTGCAGCTCGACACGCAGGATCTTTTTCTGGAGGAAAGCAGTGCCCTGGCTGATCTGAGCCGATACCAACGGGAAGCGGAGAAAGCGCGGGCGGCGCGGGCGTTGGCCGACATGCGGATTGCCGAAGCACTGGCCCAGCAGAGTCAGGCGCGATTGGATATTATCCGGCACCGGTTGCAGCAGGCCACGATTCGTGCGCCCTTTGCCGGCACCGCGGTGGAGGGGGACTTGCGCGAACGCCTCGGGGCACCGGTCAAACAGGGGGATGCGCTGCTCCGCATGGCGCGATTGGAGGGACTTTACGTGGTGGCGGATGTGCCGGAGCGGGACGTTCAGGAATTGCGAGGAACGGAGACGGGTGAAATCGCCTTCCTGAGCCAGCCGCGGGTCCGATTTCCGGTGCAGGCGACGGTGCTCGAGCCGATGGCGGTTGCGCGTGACGGCGCGAACATCTTCCAACTGCGATGTGCATTGCAGCAGCCACCGGAGGGGTGGTTCCGGCCGGGCATGACGGGTGTTGCGCGGATTGACGTTGGCCGGCGCCGGCTCGGCTGGATTCTTATGCATCGCACCGTGGATTTCATACGGCTGCACTTCTGGTGGTGAGCCGCCCAGGTCCCCATGGAGGCGAACAGCACATTCTCCGAGTCGTGGCATCGGGTCTCAGGCCAGCATCTCGCCTTGCATCCCGCGGTGCAGGTTCGACGTCAGATGTTCCGCGGGGAGCGGTGGTACGTTCTGGAGCATCCGTTCACCAATCAGTTCTTCCGGTTGCGCCCCGCCGCGTACGAATTTGTCGCCCGTCTGCAGCGTGATCGCACGATCGATTCCGTCTGGCGCGAGTGTCTCGAGCGGTTTCCGGCAGACGCGCCCGGCCAGGAGGCGGTGGTCCGGCTCCTGGGCCAGCTTTATCAGGCGAATCTTCTGCAGTACGAATCCGCTACCGACACGGGTGCGTTGTCTCGACGGCACGAAAAACGGGAGCAACGGGAGTTCCGCGCCCGCATCACGAACGTGATGTTCTTCCGAATTCCTCTCTGGGATCCGGATCGTTTCCTGGTGCGGAGTCTGGGGGTGATCGGCTGGCTCTTTTCCCCCGCCGGTTTTCTCCTGTGGCTCGCAGTAATCGGTCTGGCCTTAAAGACGGTGGTCGATCACTGGTCGGCGGTTCTCGATCAGTCCCAGGGCGTCCTGGCGCCGACAAATCTCGCCTGGCTCTATCTAGCGATGGTGGGATTGAAGACGTTGCACGAGCTCGGCCACGGCTGGTTGTGCCGGAAGTATGGGGGTGAAGTCCACACCATGGGGCTGATGTTCATGATCTTCACGCCGGTGCCGTACGTGGATGTGACGTCGAGCTGGAGTTTTCGATCGGCCTGGCAACGCGTGCTCGTGGGCGCCGGGGGAATGATTGTGGAACTGTTCGTCGCGGGGTTGGCAACCTTCGTCTGGGCGCGATCCGGTCCCGGCGTGGTCCATTCCGTGGCCTACAATGTCATGTTCATCGCCAGCGTCAGCACGCTGGTGTTCAACCTGAATCCGCTGCTGCGTTTCGATGGCTACTACATCCTCAGTGACCTCTGCGGGTTGCCCAATCTTGGCGGGCGGGCGAATCAGGAATTGCGGCACCTCTCGGAAAAGCATGTCCTCGGAGTCCGCGACAGCACCAGTCCGGCTAGGACCGGCGGCGAGGCGGCGTGGCTCGCCGGATACGGTGCGGTCAGCGGTGTGTACCGGGTCATCGTTTTTGCGGGAGTTCTATTTTCGGTTGCCGATCGTTACATGTTCAGACCTCAGTAAAACCGGCAAAATCGGATAGTAAGACGCGGAAGTTCAATTCCGTGAAAGTGACGATAAACGGAGGCGCGCGGCGGCGCGCTTTTCAGACCGTTTTCCCCCCACTCAACCCGGGTGGGCTTTAGGTTTTCTGC
>CAMAPG010000241.1 GCA_945859965.1 Opitutus sp. GAS368
CTTTCGACGTGTCGTAGACCGTGGAGTCTTCGTCGGCTTGGAATCCGTTGGTGGAGGAAATCAGCACGACCGCGCCCGGCTTGTTCCGCGAGATCAGCTCGCGGGCGAAGGCCTGGATCAGAAAATAGTTGGCCCGCACATTCAGGTTCATCGTGCGTTCCCAGACGTCGGGGCCCATGTCGAGGAAACGTCCGTCCCAACAGCTGCCGGCATTGCAGACCAGGAGATCGAGCGCCGGTTTTTCGCGAAACGCCATCTCCACCAGCCGGGCGGGCGCCTCGGGCTCCAGCAGGTCGCTTTGCACGTAGCCGCAACCGGCCGGGATGTCCTCCGGCCGCGGCGTATGGCCGTGAAAGAGCACGTCGGCGCCCGACTCCTGTAGGCCCTGCGCGATCGCGCGGCCGATGCCGCGGGAAGATCCGGTGACGAGTGCCGCGCTAGGAGCGAGTGAGAATTTTTTCATCCTTCAATTTCAACAAGGCCAGCAGATTGTCCTGGGAGATGGCTTTCCGAAGTTTTTCCGGGACCGCGTTCAGGCACGCCACTTCGTCCTTGTACGTGCTGCGCAGCGAGAGCATTCCGCCATCGAGTTTGCCGACATAGCTTTCGAACGGCGTGTCGGAGCCCCAAAGCAGCTTCTTCGGATAGGCCTGGGCCAGCGCCACCAGCACGGCCGACGGATCGCGGTAGTCCGCGGAAAAACGTTCGGCCGCCGGAGCGACGAAATCGAAGCCGCGGATCACGCCCTCGCAGTGGATGCGGTGCGCCGAGCAGTCAAACCACGTGTTCGGCAATTCCGCCACGCGTTCGAGGCACCAACGGTCGTAGCGGCAGGAATGCGCCAGGCAGAAACGCACGTCGGGATTGGCCTCCGCGACCTTCAAGATGTCCTTCGCCTGCGACCAGGGATCGTTCCCCACGCTCGAATGAATCAGGAAAGGCAGGTCGAGTTCGCGCGCGAGGTCGACGAAGCCGCGGCCGACATTGAGCAGCGCCTTGACGTCCGACTGGATCATCGTGGCCTGGATTTTCAGCCCGTAGAATGGAAACTGCGCGTAGAGCGCGCGCAGAGTGGCGATCTGCGCCGCGGGTTCGCGCAATGGGTCGAGGATGGCGAACGGCAGCGTGCAACGCCCCAGGTCCGGGTGCAGCTCGTAGATTTCCCGCAGCATGCGCTCATTCTCGAA
This sequence comes from Opitutus sp. GAS368, assembly GCA_945859965.1. Lineage (GTDB taxonomy): Bacteria > Verrucomicrobiota > Verrucomicrobiia > Opitutales > Opitutaceae > CAMAPG01. The sequence continues at coordinate 1,188 of CAMAPG010000241.1, forward strand.
GGCGTACGGCACGTGCTCGATCCCGCCCGCCTTCAACTTGCCGTCCTTCATGCCCTTCAGGTCGAAGGTGAGATTCGCGATCATCGGGAACACCACCCAGCGGTCGATCCCGTTGTGCCGGCCCTCGGTGATCATCGCCGGCAGGTCCTGCGCGTAGGGATGATAGCCGTTGAGGTAGAAAAAAAGATCGGTGCCGAGGTGATTGTGACAGTCGATGACCATAAAGGGGGTATTTTGTTTGACGAAATTTCTATTTCACATTGTGAAACGAGCCGTAAAGCGAATTTATGAGCATCGCGGTTTTGGATAAAGCGTTTTCGATCCTTGAAGGGTTTGCCCGGGCGGGCCGCGCGCTGACCCTGGCCGAGCTGGCGGAGGAAAGCCGGCTGCCGAAACCGACCGTCCACCGCATTCTGCGCAGCCTCCGCGATCTCGGCTATGTCGATCAGGCCGACCGCCGCGGCACCTACCAACTTTCCGCGCGCCTGATTTCCCTCCGCGATTACAGCCGGGACGACGCCGTGCGCGAAAAAGCGCTGCCCCTGATGGAACGGCTGCACGGGGCCTTCGACGAAACGATCAATCTCGGTTTGCTGGAGGGAATTTACGTCCGCTACGCCCATGTGCTGGAAACGACGCAGGCGCTGCGCTGGATCGTGAAGCCCGGCGCCCGCGATGTGTTTCACACCACGGCGCTGGGCCGCGCCATCGTCGCCCATCTGCCGGTCGAACAACAAACCCGGCTCGTCGCCAAGGCCATGGCCGCGATCCCCGCCGGCCGCCGGCGCGCGGAACGGATCCGCCTGGAAAAAGAACTGGCGGCAACCCGCGCGCGCGGTTGTGCGTTCGACGAGGAGGAAACCGTGACCGGCGTGGCCTGCATCGCAATTCCCCTCACCGCGCTGGGCGACCCGCTCGCGGCCGTCAGCGTTTCCATTCCCGTCAACCGCTTTCCCGAATCCCGGCGCGAAGCCATCATCAAGACCGTCTGCCATTGCCGCGAAAATCCCACCGGCGACTGGCCCGCGCGGCTGGCGAGCTTCTGAACTGGCTCCGCATGAATCGCTCCGCGAACAATCGAACGTTCAACATTCAACGCTCAACATTTAACGCTCAATGCCCAGAGGCCGCTCTCCTTGAACGTTGAGCGTTAAGCGTTCGACGTTGAGCGTTGGACTGAAAGGTGAAGGCACTCCGCCCACATCCCACCTCACTCGCAAACCCCTTCCCTCCCATTAAATCTTACACCTTCACCCGTTCCGCCGAATTATTCGCCCGCGCCCAACGCAGCATCGCCTCGGGCGTGAGCAGTGGGATCCGCAAACTGGAGCAACCCGTGCCGCTGTATTTCAGCCACGGGAAGGGCTCGCGGGTCTGGGATGTCGACGGCAACGAATACATCGATTTCCAGATCGGCCAGGGCGCGTTGCTCTACGGACACGCCCCGGCCGGCATGGCCGACGCCCTCGCCGCCCAGGCCAAACTCGGCACCCATTGGGCCGCGCAATCGGAGCTCGAGATCGACGTCGCCGAGCGCCTGCAGGCGATGATTCCCTCGGCCGAACTCGTGCGTTTCAACAACTCCGCGACGGAAGTTGTCTCCGCCGCTTTCCGCATCGCCCGCGCGCATACGGGACGCCCGCTGATCCTGCGTTTTGAAGGCCATTATCACGGCTGGGGCGACGAAGGCCTGGTTGGATTCGCGAACCCGGCGGACCGCTGGGGCCCGGAGGAAAGCCCCGCGCAAACGCATCCGAGCCAGGGCGTCATTCCCGAGGTGCTGGAAAAATTCGTCGTCGCGCGCTGGAACGATCCCGAGCACCTGCGGCGGCGCGTCGATGCGTTTAAGGGCAAGATCGCCGCGATCGTGTTCGAGCCCGTGCTGTGCAACACCTGCTGCATCGAACCGGTGCCCGGGCTGATGCAGACGATCCGCGAATTGTGCGACCGGGACGGCATGCTCATGATTGCCGACGAAACGATCACCGGTTTCCGCTTCGGCGCCGGTTGCGCGCAAGGTTACCTGGGCTTCAAGCCGGATCTCACGATCCTCGGCAAGGCCGTGGGCGGCGGCACGCCCTTCGCGGCCCTCACCGGCACCAAGGCCGCGATGGCGAAAATCCTTTCCGGCGAAGTCGTCCACGCGGGCACCTTGAACGGCAATCCGCTCTGCCTCGCCGCCAGCAAATGGAGTCTGGATTTTGTGCTGAGCCAGGGCGCTTCCCATCCGCAACACCTGCAGGCGCTCGGCCGGCGATTGATGGATGGATTGTCCGACTTGGGACGCCGCCACGGCATACCGCTGCGGCCGCAAGGGCCCGGCCTGGTGTTTCATTCCGTGATGCTCAAGGCCGGCGCAGCCGAAGGAACGATCCGGGATTATCGGGATTACGTGCAACGCCAGGACGCCCCGCGCTGGGCCCATCTCCGGCGCTGTCTCCTCGAAACCGGCGTGCGTGCCATCGAGCGCGGGCTCTGGTTCATCAGCCTGGCGCACACGGAGGCGGATATCACCGAAACGCTGGCCAAGGCGGAAATTGCCTTTGCGCGGCACGCCTCGACCTGGAAACCCGCGGGCTAAACGACGATGATTTTTTTATTCCCGGAACATGCTCGGCGCAGCAAAGAATCGAAACCTCCCGTAGCGGAACGCGTGAGCGTTTCGCAACGGCTCCGTTCGCGAAATCGCTCCGAAGCGCTCACGCGTTTCGCTACGGGACAATCCCCGAATCCTGGAAAATAACCCCCTCATGAAACCCCGCATCCTTTTGGCCGGACTCTATCACGAGTCGCATTCCTTTCTCGACCAGCTCACGGGCTGGAAGGAATTCAATATCCGCCTCGGAGACGAAGTCTTCGCGAAAAAAGGCGATGCCTCGCCGACCGACGGATTTCTGGAAGTCGCCGACGCCGCGGGCTGGCAGGTCATTCCCACCATCGATGCCAATGCGATGGCGAGCGGCACCGTGGAGGATGCGATGTTCGAGCGTTTCTGGACGGAATTCGAAGCCCGGGCGCGTCCGCCGCTGGCCGCCGGGGTCGACGCCATCTTCCTCGTGTTGCACGGGGCGATGGTCACGGAATCGCTCGAAGACCCGGAAGGCGAATTCCTCGAACGGCTCCGCCGGCTGCCGGGGGCGGAGCACGTGCCGATTTTCGGCGTGCTCGACCTGCACGGCAATATTTCCGCGCGCATGTGCGCCCTCACGAACGGCCTGGTCGCCTACCATGAAAACCCGCACACGGACGCCCGGGAAACAGCGGTTCGGGCCGCACGGCTGCTGGAACGCTGCCTGCGCGAGAAGAAGATCCCACGCATGGTCTGGTGTCGCGTTCCGTTGATTCTGGCTCCTTCCGCCACCGGCTCGGCGAACGAGCCGATGGTCAGCCTGAACCTCCTCGCCCGGAAAACCGAAAAAACCGTCAAGGGCGTCTGGG
>CAMAPG010000242.1 GCA_945859965.1 Opitutus sp. GAS368
CGGCGCCGTTCCAGTTCGAGAACGAGCACTTGTTGCGGCAGATCTATGAGCTCTTCCCGGAGTACAAAAAAATGTTCATCCCCTTTGCGTTTGTTGACACGCTGCGGGAGACGAAAAAGCAGGTCAAAGCCCTGACGGCGCTGCTCGAACGTTTTCCGTTCTACGGCTTGAAGGTGCACCCGCGGACGACCCAGGCACGGATCGAGACGCTCGGACGGGAAGGGCGCCCGCTACTGGAGTTCGCCAAGGCGCACGACCTGCCGATCCTGTTTCACTCCGCCTATGGTGGCTCGCCGGATTCCTTTTCGCAGATTTCCCAGCTGCTGGAGGTGGCGCGGGCCCATCCGCAGCTGCGTTATTGTGCCGCCCATTTCTGCGGGTTTCACCAGAGAACCTTCGAGGAGGTGGCGCGTCACGACAACGTATGGGTCGACTCCGCGGCCATGCCGATCGGCTGCGACCTGGTCCTGAAGAAATCGAAAATCTACGAGGCGGGGCAGGCGAAGATCCCGGCCGACTACCGCGATCCGGCGAAGGTGTTTGCGACGATTGCCCGGATGTTTCCGGATAAATTCATGTGGGGCACCGACAATCCGGCGAACTCCTATGTGAGCCGGCAACCGGGGTCCGCGCGCCTCGAGTTGTGGAGCACGATGGAACGGGAGACCGCGATGCTCCGCCATGTCTCGGGAAAGCTTCGCCGCAAAATGGCCTACGAAAACGCGCTCCAGTTTCTGGAGGGCTAGAGCAGAATTTGAACACGGAGTTCACGGAGAGCACGGAGGGAATTCGGACACCTAAGGCCACCTCGGTGAGCTCCGTGTCCTCCGTGTCCTCCGTGTTAAATTGTTTTGGGGCACACCCGGTTCGGGAATCTTGGGTCTGTTTAAATCGAAGAATTCAGCGAAGCCTGCTCCCTGAATCGGATTGACGCCCGTCTTTCCGAAGGTAACCCGGTTACCTGAGGTTGCGTTGAGGCAGACACGCTTCGCGCAGCACACCTATACCCCCATGGCCAAACTTCCTCCCTATCTCCGCCGCGACTTCCGCCTGCTCGACGTTCACTCCCATTCGGGTTTTGAGCCGTTGCAGTTCCTGACCCACGGTTTCCCCTTCTGCCACAGCCTGCGGACGAACCACGAGGAGAACGAGCGCATCGGGGTGAGCCACGCGGTGGTGTTCCCGTTCTGCACGAGCTTTTATTACAACCTGCCCGCTTTGCGCCAGGGTCGGGTGGAACTGGAGCGGAAGATCGGCACGGCGCCCTTCCAGTTCGAAAACGAGCAATTGCTGAAGCAGATCTATGAGCTCTTCCCGGCGTACAAGAAGATGTTCATCCCCTTTGCCATCGTGGACACGGTGCGCGAAACGAAGAAACAGGTCAAAGCGCTCACAGCCCTGATCGAGCGCTATCCGTTCTTCGGCTTGAAAGTGCATCCGCGCACGACCCAGGCCCGCGTCGATACCCTGCTGAAGGAAGGGCGGCCGCTTCTCGAATTCGCGAAGGCGTACGATCTGCCGATCCTGTTCCACGCGGCGTACCCCGGATCGCCCGATCCTTTCTCGCAGATCTCGCAAATCCTCGCGGTGGCCCGGGCGCATCCGCAGCTGCGCTACAACGCCGCCCACTTCTGTGGGTTTCACCAGGAAACGTTCGAGGAAGTGGCCCGCACCGATAATGTGTGGGTCGATGCCGCGGCCATGGCGATCGGCTGCGACCTCGTGCTGCAGAAATCGAAAATTTACGAATCCGGAAAGGCAAAGATCCCCGCCGACTACCGCGATCCGGCGAAGGTGTTTGCGACGATTGCCCGGATGTTTCCGGACAAATTTATGTGGGGCACCGACAACCCCGCGCACACGTTTGTGAGCAATACGGCCATCCGGCCCGGCGCGAAGCCGATCCGCATCGAGCTCTGGAGCACGATGGAACGGGAAAAGAACCTGCTTCGCGATGTCTCGGGGAAGCTGTACCGCAAGGTCGCCTACGAGAACGCGCTGCAGTTCCTCGAAGGGTAGAGTCTTTGCGATTTACCCAAGCTCCTGGATAAAGCGGGTCGCCGCCAAATCCCAGTCTCGGAAAATTTTTGCCACGAAGAGGCACAGAAATTACCAACGCTCCGACTCAACTCTCCCGCGCGCCTATAGGCGCAATGGAGACACGGCCGCAGCCCCGGAAATCTTTGGGCCTTTTCGTGGCAAAAATTCCGGGCTTTGGGAAGCCTGAGCCTGGTTAAGCCGAAAAGGCTGTGGAAAGTCTTCGTTAGCGCAGGCGGCGCAGGAAGGGCGCCATTGATTTCTCGTACGTCTCGTCGATGAAATCCGCCAAGCCCGCGTAGCGCCGGAAGCCTGAATCGACTTCCTCGGTGAGGAATTGCCGGACCTCGGCCGCAACGGTCGCCCGCGCCGGGGCCATGGCAAATTCCGCGGCGCTGACGCAGTACCCGGAGGTCCCGCCTTCCTTCGCCATGGGGATCTGCGGGCCTTTGCGCTCGAATCCGTCGAAGCCGCCCACGCCCAGCGTGTAGTTGAAACCAACGCCACGGGCATCTTCGGCGATCAGGACCGAGGGCCGGCGCTGACGGAAGAAACCGAGGTGGGCGTGGCATTCGTAGCCGACGTGAAGATCGCACTCCCGATAAAAATCGAGCTTGGTCACGTCGCCTGCCAGCTCCAACACCTCGAAGCCGAGCTCGACGGCCCTTTGCCGGATGGCCGCGTTTTTCTCGGCCACGTCCACGCGCATCGAGGCGTCGTTGGTGGGGCGCTTGTCGGTGAAGCGGGAGACCTTTGCGTCCGCCAGGTGCATGGCGCAAAACCGGCGCGCTGCGGGGAAGAGCACGGCCAGCATCTCCAACACGTCGAGTCCCTGGTTGCGGTAAAACGCACTGAGCGGCGGACTGAAGACCACTGTCTCCACCTTGGCCGGACGGTGGAGCGGTTTCCCGAGGAAATCCGGGTCATACCACGCCGGGTCACCCGTCATGACGGTGTTATTGATCCCATGCTTTCGCAGCACCTCGCAGACATGGTATTCGCGGCACGAAAAGGTTTCCACGCCGGCGGCCACATGGCGGAGGAAAGCGTGGGTTTGGGGCGAATAGTGGAGCGAGTGCCGGGTGGTGGCATCGCCCGGATACATATTCCAATTCGCCCCGATCGGAATCAGCGGGACTTTGATGCGGCGGAGGTCGTCGACCAGCCGGTAACAGCCCGGATACATGGGGACATCCCGGATCGGAAAGCCGGGAAGGAGAACGCCCGCAGTTGCGTTGATTTCGTCCAGATGCGCGTCCAACGAGTCTTCGCGGAAAATGGTCAGGAATTCCACCCGGCCCTTTTCTTTTTCCATCAGTCGCTTGACGGCGATCTCGATCAATTGATCCCCGACGTTGGCGGAGCCGCGATTGGTGGGAAACGTGGTCAGGACGGTGTATTTGGTCATGAATTCGATGGATCATTCCCGACTTGGAGACTGATTTTCCGCGGATGACACGGATGGGCGCGGATTATCCGAGGCCATCTGCGAAATCCGCGGAAATCCGGACGGGTTCGGGTCAGAGTTTGAGGAAAGTGCCCGCGATGTAGCGCGTGGAGGAATCGGGGTCGTTTTTCTTTTCCTGGTTAAAGTAATAGGCCATCAGGATCCGGCCGTCGGGGAGCTGGATCGAAACCGGATAACCGAGGTCCGAGGTGCCGCCGTCCGCGCGGATGACGATTTCATGGGCGATGCCCCAGGTTTTCCCGCCGTCGGAACTCAAGGTGGCGCGGACGCCGAACGGAGGCCGGCGGTAACCGTAGGCGCAGAGCAGGCGCCCGTCCTGCAATTCCAGGACATGGCTGGGGAAGCCCCAGATGGGAGTCTTTTCCAGTTTCGACCAGGTCTTCCCGCCGTCCTCCGAAATGCTCTGGTACGTGTAGCCCGCGTTGGAGGCCTCCGCCAGTTCGCCCCGGCGCTCGTCGCCGCCTTCGCCCACGCCCCGGGAGCGGAGCATGCTGATCAACCGGCCATTCTTCAGGCGCACCAAACTCGGCTCCATGAAATGCAGGGCGAGGGCGCTGCCATCGGCCACGAGCGCGGCTTCGCCCCAGGTGACCCCGCGATCGTGGGAGCGCACGCAGAAGATTTTGGCCCACGGCCGCGCGCTACCGGCGCCGAGCGCGACTTCATTGACCTGCAGCAGGAGCGTGCCGTCGGGCAATTCCACCGCCGGGGTGCGGGCGGCGAGCGGCGGCAGGCCGGGAATGTCCACGGAGTGGCGCGGGGACCAGGTCCGGCCGGAGTCCGTCGAGCGCCGGGTCCACAATCCTTCGAAAAGCGAGATAAAGGGTTTGTCCGCCCCGACGAGGCGAGCACCGGAGTGAATCTTTTTGAGATCGATGCCCGTGGGCACCGGGACAATGCCCCACGTGTAGAAGCTGGCCAGCACGCTGCCGTCGGACAACACGCTCAATGCCACGTCCTGGGAGGAAGAAAACCGGTAGGTCTCATCGTCGATCACCCGTTTTTGCCCGAACGTCCGGCCGCCATCGCTGGAGCGCAGGAAGACATTTCGGGCTGAAGGATCGACATGGCCCCGGGCGTGGGGCTGACGCGCATGCGCTTCACGCAACCC
>CAMAPG010000243.1 GCA_945859965.1 Opitutus sp. GAS368
ACCCTACTTAAACTAAACGACTGTCACCGTCTCATGGATTTTTCTACCAAGCCTGGCCAAGCGTTCGATTTCGGTGAAAATTGGAGCGAATTCTCCACGCACGCCCTCACCCCGCAGCGAGTCGCCGACGCCCGCACCAGTTTTGCCGCACTGCTCGACGGCATACCCCTGGCCGGAAAATCGTTTTTGGACATTGGGTTTGGCCAGGGCCTGGTCTTGTTGAGCGCGACGGGCCTCGGCGCGCGGACGCATGGGTGCGATATCAATCCGAAATGCGCCGACGTCCTGCGGCGCAACCATGCTCATTTCCCGGATGTTGCCGTCTTACCCTCCGTCACGGTGGGGTCCATTCTCGATGAACGCGTCGTGACGACTCTGCGAGCCGCCGGCGACGCAGCCGGAAGCTTTGATATCGTGCATTCCTGGGGCGTCCTGCACCACACCGGCGATATGACCAAGGCTATCGAGCATGCCACCGGCCTGGTGGCCCCCGGTGGTTTTTTCATCCTGGCGATTTATAATCGCCATTGGAGCAGCCCGATCTGGCGGTGGATCAAACGCGGCTACGTCGCCAGCCCGCGCTGGTTGCAACGCGCTTGGGTCGGCGTGTTCTATCCGATCATCCTGGCCGCAAAGTGGCTTGTAACCGGCCGTAATCCTTTCCGCCAGGAGCGCGGCATGGATTTCTATTACGACGTCGTCGACTGGGTCGGTGGCTATCCCTATGAATATGCATCGCCTCCGGAAATTGAGCGAACCCTCGCCCGCCGGGGATTCCACCTCGTGAAACTCCTGCCCGCGCGGGTGCCGACCGGGTGCAATGAATTTATCTTTCAACGTTCCCCTTGAGGGCGTTCACCCGATGACGACATTCATCTATGCCTTGCATTGTCTGATCGTTTTCGGGGTGCCAGCCCTCTTTGGCTGGGTTGTCCTGCGGCGGATTTTCCGGGAAATCAGTTGGGTCGCGCTCGTTCCGGGCTCGTTCGTCATCGGCTACGTGGCTCTGATGGCTGCGGTCAACGAATTGCGGTTTGGTTTCGAAATGGGACCCGCCGTCTGGTTTGCGTACAAAGCCCTGCTGGCGCTCGCCCTGATCTTAATCGTCAGCTTACCCACACGCGCGGCGCGGCCCCGTTTACCCGGGTGCATTGATCGCGGCTGGAAATTGGTCCTGCTGGGGCTGGGCGCCGTCACCACTGGATTTTACTACGGAATCCCCGCGCTCAGCGGATATTTGAATGATGCTTGGTGGTATCATTATCCGGCGACCGTGCAGATCATGAACATCGAGCACTTCCCGCTCACTCATGTATTCGCGGTCGATGGTCCGCTCTATTATCACTATGGCCCGGACCTCCTCTCCGCGTGCTGGTCTTTTCTGCTCGAACAGCCGGTACAAACCGGCTGCGCGCTCAATATCATCCTCTTTGCGCCTTGCGCCTTCCTGCTCGCGTTTGCCCTGTTGGCCCGCCTCGCACGGAACTACTGGGCGGCATTGTTCGGGGCCACCTTTCTCATCGCTGGCGGCAATTTGCGCTTCCTCCTCTTCCTGACTGGAAATTACACCGACTCGCTGGGCGCCCTCCAAGTCTTCAACAGCCAAACTGTGCAAGGCTTGATGCATCTCATGTTCACGCCCTCCCACGCTTTGGGGGTCCCGCTAACGCTGCTGACGTTGTTGTTATTCCGCCATGTCTTCAGCCGGCCTTCCTGGCGGTTAAGCTCCGCCATCGGTCTGGTGCTAGGCACGATGACGCTGATTTCGGAATGGTATTTCGTGCCTCTGATTGCGGTCGCGAGCCTGCTCCTGCTGCGCGCAGCGTGGCGCCGCCAGCCACGAACCCACAAGCCGCGCTCCGTCCATCTTGCGATCGCGATCCTGCCTGCCGTGATCGGCATTTTCTGGAGCACCTTCAACAATACCTACCTCGCCGGAATGTTTGCGCGTTTCTGGATGCGCGACAATCCGATTGAAGTGATTTTCCAGGCCCGCCAAACTATCGCTGCGTTCGGAATTCCCTCGTCCCTGCAGCTGGACCCTCATTTTTCCGATCTGCCGGTGGCACCTCCCGACAAGCTCTACCAACCCAAATGGAGTCCGCCCAATCTGCTGCCGGTGCGTTTTAACACGACCCGTTTTGGCCAGGTGCCGTCCTGGGAATCCGCGGCTTCCAGCGAGGGAAGTTTCATTTCACTTTTCAGTCCGCACTTCCTCATGGAGGCCGCACCCATCCTTCTGGTTGGCGTACCGTTTGGGCTCTGGCTGGCTTGGCGGCGGCGGCAGCCTTTGGTTTGGATGCTCGCCTGGATAGCGGTCGTCTGTCTCATTCCGCCGATCTTTCTCGACTGGGGCCACCGTTCGACGGATTTCCTGAGATTCTTCACGGCGGCCTTCTGCTATGCTTCGCTCTTCGTCGGCTGGCTGGTCGGCAGCCTGCTTTCGTCGCCCTCGTGGCGCTCCCGCCTGCTCGGTGGCACCCTGGGGGCCTGCTGCCTGGCAAATCCCATCGGCCTCGGCTTGGTGGGACTGATGCCAGGAACAATCAATCGGGTAAAAACGATCGCCGGTTCCGCACAATCGCTTTCCCAAGCGCGTCCTCCAGCCTCCGCGGCGTTTCCTGAATCCAGTCCCCTGGACGAGGCCGCGCATGAGCAAATTTTCGAAAAACTGGCCGTGCGCACAGGCGATTTTCTTTACCCCATCACCAAAGGTCGTGAGCGCGCCATCGTAATCGTCCCTCCGGAGCAAGTCCCGGAAGTAAAATATTTCCAGAACTGGATGAAAATGGCCACCCTGAGCCGGCTGCAACTGCCGATCGGCTGGCACTGGCAAAATTCCTATTATTCCAGCTGCTATCGGGACGCGGTCACTGGGCTCGATGCATCCGCGATCGTGGCCCTCGATGCCAAATGGGTGATTGTTTCCAATATTTTTCAGCCACGGGTGCCGGCGAAGGTGGGCAAAGCTCTCACCGACCAGAAACGCTTCTCGCCGGTGGGGACAATTTGGGAGGGCCGTTATTACATGAGCATCTTCAGGATTCTGCCATGAGGCCCCTTGCCGTGATCCTTCCGCTACTTTCGCGAGGATTAGCCGAAGCCGCCACGCGATGACAAGAAAGCAGCTGCTCCTCCTTGGCGCCAAACTGGTTTTTTCCGGGCTCTTGCTCTGGCTCGTGCTGACCAAAATCGATGTCGCAGGCATTGTCTCCCGGCTGCGCAGCGCCAATGTCCGCTGGCTGATCCCGGCATTGCTAGCCGGGCCACTCGTGACGATGCTCTCAGCGGGGCGCTGGCAAATTCTGAGCCTTGGCCTGCTCTGTTTCGGCGAGGCCGTCCGTTATACTTGGATCGGTCTTTTTTTTGGCAGTATCGTGCCCGGCGTGGTGGGCGGTGACGTGGCCAAGGGAGTGTCTCTGGCCGCCAAAAATGCAGGGGCGCGCGACGCGCGATTGCCGATGTCCATCGTGGTGGACAAATTCGTAGGTTTTTGGGTGCTACTGCTCCAGTTCAACATCGTCGCCTGGCTCATGCTGCACCATCAGCCACAGTTGCTCGCGGGCATCCGCGGCGCAGTGAAGCTGGCAAGTGGAGCAACGGTGGTCGGGCTCATTGCCGCGGCGGCCCTTTGTCATCCGCGTGGCGCGACTTGGTTCAATACCGCGGCGGCCCGGCTGCCTATACCAGCCCTGAGGAACTTTGTTATCCGGGTATTAGCTGCCTTCAGCAGCTACCGCGGTGAGGGTCGGCGGCTGCTTCAGGCAGCTCTCATCAGCTTTGTCATCCACGGGGTGAATGCGTTTTGCTTTTGGCTCGTCATGCATTCCCTGGCGATTCCGGCCAGTCTGTGGTTTGCTGCAGTCTTTTATCCCTTGCTCTCCGGTCTGCTCGCCCTGCCGGTCAGTGTGTCGGGCGTCGGGGTGCGCGATGTGTTTGCCGCTGGTATGTTTACCGCCTTTGGCTTGAATCCTGAATCGGGCGTAGCCTTTTCCTGGCTGTTACTCGGCTTAAGCATTCCGAATTCGCTCATCGGAGGAATAATCCAGCTTGGAGAGATTTTCCTCCGTCGTGCGACAAGTTGACATGATTCGCTGACATCCCTGCCGTAGACCAAATGCCTCCTCGAACCCCTATTGCCGAAAAAAACGTGCGCCCCGATTATCTTGCGTTCGGTAGGCCCAACTATTCCGAGGAGGAGATCGCTGCGGTTACTCGGGTGCTTCGGACCGGGTGGGTCGGGATGGGGCCGGAAGTCATCGCGTTCGAACAAGAATTGGCGGCCTTTACCGGAGCTCCCAGCGTCGTAACCGTCAACTCGTGTACATCTGCGCTACATCTCTCACTCTTGGTAAGTGGGGTCGGTCCAGGCGATGAAGTCATTTGCCCAAGCTTAACTTGGTGTAGTACGGCCAACGCCGCGCTTTACTTGGGAGCTCGACCCGTCTTTTGCGATGTGGATCCATCCACACTTTGCCTCACTCCCGAAACCGTACGAGCAGTCCTTTCTCCCCGGACGAAGGCGGTGATGGCGGTCCACTTTGGCGGACTGGCCCTCGACATAGCCGCGCTGCGTGCGGCGCTCCCGCCTCACG
>CAMAPG010000244.1 GCA_945859965.1 Opitutus sp. GAS368
CCAATTGGGCTACACGGATATCGACTGGACGCAGCAGGATCCCGATCTCGAGGGGCTCAAAACGCATCCGGAGTTCATGGCGCTGCTCGCACAATTGAAGCCGCAGAGTTAAACGGGAATCATGCAGTTGTGGGAGCCTGCTTGCAGGCGATTTTGGTGGGCAGTGTACGTTCATCGCCTGCAAGCAGGCTCCTACATGGCAAACCAAACGGCCCAGTAGGCCGGAGCTCGCCCTAGGAACTGTTTGGGAAATGCCGGTTGCTTTAGATTCTCGTAGCGAAACGCGCCTGTCCTCCGAAGACTAGGCGAAGGAGGATGAGCGTTTCGGGTTCGGACGAAAGCCTCACGGCTTTCGCTACTCGGAGAGACGAATTCCCAAACAGCTCCTAGCTCACTTCAGTCCGAACAATTGCTGCAGCACGGTTTCCAGGTCGCGGCCAACCGTCCAACCACCGCGGCGCGATACAGCGAGTGTCTTGCACCTATGATGACGTTCGAGGTCGGCATTGACCTCGAGGAGGATCGGCCGGTCCGGCGTCAGTCCCACCACTTCGGCCGAGGTGAGTGGAGTCCAGGCGAACGGCAAACCCGTCCAGTTGACGGAAATTTCCCAACCGGCGACCACCATGGGCATCGGTTTCGTGAGCAGCGCGGGGTAGCGCCGGACAAAATCCGGTACCCGGCGTGTCGCCAGACGGACGCGCAGCGCCGGTTGCATCCGCGAAAAATACTGTTGGAAATCAGCTACGCGGCGCGATTCGTACTGGCGGAAAAAATCGAGTGGATCGATGCCCATAAGATTCATTCCGTTGTAAAGTCCCTGCTCATTCGGACTGCCGAATTTGCGCCGGCCATACCAGGACTGGAAATCGCGAGTAATCCAAAGCCCGATCTCAAAGTGCAAGTGCGCCCGGTCCTTGGGAATGGCATAACCGCCCGCCGAATGCCCCATGATCCCGATGAGCTGGCCACACGTAACTTGGGCACCGGGTTTCAGCCCCGGGGCAATCCGGCTAAGGTGGGCATAAAGCGTGTAAACCGCCGGGGTCATTTCCGGATGTTCGATGACAACATACCGTCCGTAGCTACTTTCTCCGGCACGGCCGTTGATATGACGGACCACTCCGTCCATCGCGGCTGTGATCTGATCGGTCGGCACTCCGCTCCGATCGCGGGACACCGGCTTGATATCAATGCCCTCGTGAAACTGGCCGCCGTTGCTGCGCACGCAGCCAAAACAGCCTGATTCCGGTTCGCCCGAACCGGCATGTTGAATGAATGCCTCGATCGACTTCCCCTGGGTAAAAGCCGGATTGGGCGTCGGCCAAGCCAGGGCAATCCGCTCCGCCGCGTGAGTCCAGGTGACCGCGGCCAATCCCAGGAAAACGATGCACCAGCGCATCCGACCTCCGCCCCGTCCTGGGTTTGCTGCCAGCAGAACCCTCATAGCTTCATTTTCTCCAGGCGGACACTCCACCCTCCGCCGGAACCGATGCCATGCTTTTTCGCAAAATCGCCCTGATTCAGGGCCAGGGCGACATTCATCAGACTGTTTAGATAGAGCAAAGGCGTGCCTACAGCCACGTCCCCAAAGGTGCGCGCGTAAGGCAGAACGCCCCGATACTTTTCTTTGCCGCCATGGATTATGGTGACTCGAAAATGGTCGCCATAGTGCGGCTGCAATTCCCCCAGGAGCCCTTCGTCGATATTGGTCCACACGTTGCCGTACTGGAAATCCAGCACTGGGATGGTCCCGATCAACACGTCTTTTTCGCGATGAGGCCGCTCATAGGGCAAACGGACCACGTCGGTCGGGAGCTCGGGGCCCAGGTCGTCGAACGCGATGCGATCAGCCGCCAGCTTCGCTCCGACCATGACGAAAAGATCGCGGCCGTGAAACGTGTGGGATTTTTCCGAACCCGGCCGCAGGTGCCTCGCCGCATCGATCTCCCGCATGGCGGCAATGCCAAGATCCTCCGCAATCAGTGTCCAGGTCCCGTTGTCCGGCCCCACGAAAATGTGGCCGCTTTTGGTTTTCAGGGCGACCGCCTTGCGTGGGGTGCCGACGCCGGGATCGATTACCGAGACGAAAACCGTGCCGGTTGGCCAAAAAGGGGCGGCCTGTTTCAGGCGGTAGGCCGCCTCCCAGATATCGTAGGGCGTATTTTCATGACTGAGGTCATACAGGGCGATTCGCGGGCTCACACCCACCGCCACACCGCGCATCGCCGCCACGGCTCCATCCTTCGTGCCAAAATCGGTTTGCAGCACCAAGGCATGCTCGGCCCGGACCGAATGCAAAAGCAGGCCGAAGAGGACTGCGATCCAGGCCCTCATGCGGACATCGCCTCCGTTGCAAAGGCCTCCATCACTTCCGCACCCACCGAATCGGCGAGCAGCCGGCCTCGGTCCGTCAACCGCACCGCGGTGTCTTCCCGGAGCGCCAGGCCATCCTCCGCCAACTGATCGAGCAAGGCATCGACGACCGGCCAGGGAGCGCCGGGACAGCGTTCGCGCCACGCCGCCAAGTCTACCCCACTGTTCATGCGCAGGCCAAAAATCAAGGCGTCCTCCGCGAGCAAGGCAGGGGTGAGTCGCACGCGATCCTCGGTCAGGCGTTCTCCGCGGCTGAGATGCGCCAGCCAGCGATCCAAATCCGCCACATTGGCACCCCGCCAGCCTCCGTGTTGCGACGCGGCTGAAGGCCCTAGGCCGACCCATTCGTGCATCCGCCAGGTGTTGAGGTTGTGGCGACAGGCATGGCCCGGGCGGGCGAAATTCGAAATCTCGTACTGCGCATAACCGGCGGCGCCCAGCTGTGCCCAGGTCGTCTCGTAAAGCCGGGCCTCGTTTTCCGGATCGAGCTTCACCCGACCCTGCGAAAGTTTCACCCACAGGGCCGTATCTTCTTCAAACGTGAGGCAGTAGGTCGACAGATGATCGGGGCCCAGTCCAACCGCCGTGCGCACATCATCGGCCCATTCCTCCGCCGTTTGGCCGGGAAGGGCGAACATCAGGTCGAGGTTCACACTGGCGAAGCTCGCCGCCCGAATGGCATCCCAGGCGCGGTAAACCTGCTCACGGGTGTGCTGGCGGCCGAGGCCATCCAGCAAGGCGGGCTGGAAACTTTGCACCCCCAGGGAAACCCGCGTGACCCCGATTTCCTTCAATGCGGCCAGCCGCGCTTCCGTCACAGAGGCCGGCGCCAGCTCAACCGACCACTCCAAGGGCTTCTGGCCACCCCATGTCTCCCTCATGCGACCGCCCAGAACGCGCAAATCGGTCGGACTGAGCAGACCCGGGGTGCCGCCGCCCCAAAAAATCGTGGTCACCGGCCGTGGCCACGTCACCAGCGCCTGTTCCTGCCCCACCCCATCAAGGAACCTTTCCACCGCTCCTGCGGTCGGTTTGGCCTGATAAAACGCGCAAAAATCACACGTCGAGGCACAAAACGGGACATGGACATAGAGCCCAAGCGGCGAAGCCGGCTCAGCTTTGGCTTGCTCTGTTACAAAGTGACTCATTACTAACGCGCATTAATCCGTCCCGGTTTTCGTTAAAAAGCCAATGCATACCAACCGAATTTCACTCGCGAGAAAAATCCTCCTCTGGCTCAGCGCTGCGCTCAGCCTCGCTTTGCTCACCGGCTGCGAGATGGGACTCACTAATCTGACGCCCGATACCCTGCCCGAAAACCCGTCGCAGATCTACACGCTGCAGCTTCGCGTCAAGCCCCCCGGGGCGACCGCGATCGTGGAGGGCAGCATCAATCCCCAGATCATTATCGATGGCCAGAAGTACCAGATGAAGCTCAGCTCACTGGGCGAAGGCTTGTACGAGTTCGACTACCAGCTTCCCGCGGGTCGGACCGAGATGGCCTACTACTACCTCGTCACCTACGAGGTGAACAATAACGCCCAGCACTTCCCGCACGAGGTTTACACCGATGTGAAGCACACCCGGATCGTCCATCGCAATGTGCTAGCCCTCCTCGCCAATCGCGGCCCGGTGGGCGCGCGCATCAGCGTGCTGGGCCGGGGCTTCACCCCGCAGGACATCGTGTATGTCGCCAACACCCCCGCCCGCACCGTTTTCGAGTCCGCCAATGCGCTCAGCTTTTTCGTCCCGGCACTCGATCCGAACAAGAATTACAGCGTGACGCTCGGCGGCGGGGCCGGCAATTCACCCATCGGGACTTTCCGGATCGATCCGGCAACGATCCAGATTTCGCCCAGTTCCCTGACCCTGCGTTCCGGTGAAAAGCAGACGATCACCTTCAGCGTCCCCAATTTCGCTCCGACCGGAGGACTCCTGCTCGATATCACCACCGATATCCCCGAAAGCATTATCATGCCTGAGATCGTGGTGCCCGCCGGTCAGAATACGACCAGTGCAGTGGTTGAAGGCGGTAAGCCAGGCAGCGGCAACCTGTTCCTCAAGGGCTATGGCGCCGGCGAAATCACTGTGCCGGTCACGGTGACCGCCAAGTAAGGGCAGTGTTGTTTCTTTCCCAAGGCCGGCACGATGTGCCGGCCTTTTTGTTTTAGAGACTGAACGCTCCCTCCTTGTTGCTTC
>CAMAPG010000245.1 GCA_945859965.1 Opitutus sp. GAS368
AGGTCGGGATGCAGGCGATGACATACCAGGGCCCCATGAAGCGCGGGAGGTCGAGCTTCTCGACAGTCTTCAACGGCGGTAGCGACGTGGCACAGCCGGTGAGCAGGAGCAGGCAGGGCAGGAGGGACAGAGCTTTTACAGTCATCTTCGTGTTTTTTGGTTGATGGCGGCATCCGCCCTTATTTGTCGGAGTGGTGCCCGCTGGGCGAAAATGCACAGCACGACCCCCGGAAGGAGGAGGGCCAACAGCCCGGTGGTCTCCCGGGCCCATATCATCTCGTCCAAGAGGAGCGAGGCGCTGCGGAAAACTAAAACCGATGCGAACAGGAGCAGCAGCTCCCACCCGATCAGCGAATTTCGATCCTTCATGGTGGTCAGTATAGTATTCCGAACTCGGAAGTATTCGCCACCGCGATCCTCCGCTATTCGCGAGAATTCGGCGGGGCGGCATTTTGAAAAACCGCGGCTTGGTGCCAAACGCTCTGAAAATGTCCGTTTGGGCCTGATAATCTAAACTCGGTTGAGAATCTCAGCAAACCAGAGACTGGAAATCGGAAAAATCCGCCCTGAGGCCTCCCTTCATGCCCTTGCAAATCACACTGACCGCGTCGTGTGAATGGAGAGACTCGAGGTGCGAGCACGCCGCTTGGAAATCCATGATGCGCTTGTCGCCCGCGAGTTCGCGGTACAGTAGCCGGGCGGCATCCTCCACGAATTTGATGTAAATGCCGTTGAGCTCGGCGAAGGCCTGCTCGTCCTCCTGCTTTACCATCACTTGCGTCTCGGTCTTGAGCGCGTTGGCGCAATGCCGCTGCAAATCCTCGATCTCGAGGGCCGGTTATTCGCGAGCACCACCCGCACCCGCGCCTTCGAGCGCTGCGCGTGCGGGGTGGCGTAGGCCCCGCGCGTGCTCCGCGCATGTTCGGCCAACTCCGCGCTGCAGGGGCAGGTGGAGGAGTAGACAAAATCAAACTCAACCATGCGGCGGAATTTGCCGGCGAGATCCAACGTCGCTTCGTACGCGACGCGGTAGTATTGCCACCCCGCGAGTCCGCCTCGCAGGCTGGGTTGCAGCATCGGGTAGGAAAACGACAGCTTGATCCGGGCGTCAAATGAACCGATCTGGCGTTGGTATTTCGCCAGCAACCGCCGCAGCACCTCAAAGGAGAATACTTCGGCGGCGTGCTCGTAAAAAGAGCGAATGATCCGCCCCATTTTGATCCCCTTGAGTCCGGCCTCGAGGGAAACAGTGCCGGTCACGCTGGTCGCCAGCGTGTGGATTTTTCCGCCGCGTGCGCGGAATTTCAGCGGTAGGCGAAAATTGGCGCAGCCCACTTGCTGGATCGGCACTCGCGCGCCGGCGGCGGCGTTCACCGCGTCCATCATATCGGGCAAGGTGGCGTGATACGCCGCATTGGACTTAAACTTCGCGTCAAACGTGCGATCGATCAGCGGCGCGCGACCGCCGGGCGCCTCGTGCAAATACATGGATTTCTTGGTCATATCGTTTTTGGATTGGAGGAGTCTGGCCAGGTGGTTGGGCCGATCACCGTCGCTCCGGACTTCCGGAGTGAGCCGGCCGGTAGAATTCAATCGACGAGCGGCCCGTGGTATTCCGCAAAATTACGCGGCGTTTCGAACAGGCGCACGCAATGCAGGCGGGCGGGTTTCAGGCGCGGGGCGAACTCGTGCCAGAAGGCGACCACGAGGTTCTCGGTCGCGGGAATAATGCCGCGCAGGAACGCCACTTCCCGGTTCAAATTCCGGTGGTCGCATGGGTCCACAACGGCCGCGTGCAAAATTCGCTTCAACTCGCCCAGGTCAATCAGGTAACCGGTCTGGGGGTCGGGGGTGCCGCGGACCGAGACTTCCAGAATGTAATTATGCCCATGCCAGTTCGGGTTGGAGCACAGGTCATAGCGTCGGTCGTTCCAACGGTGGCTCTTGCTCGGATTATAGAGTCGATGCGCCGAGTTGAAATGCACTTGCCGCGTGACGGTCACGACCCCCGCCAGAACACGAGGCAACGCGGGATTCCTGCGAGTAGATTTTGTGGACACGTTTCTAAGGGATGAAGAGGGCCGGACCGTTGAGTTGGGAAAGTGGCGGTCGAGCGCCGGGTTATTTTTCACCGGCGACCAACGGACCGATTCCAGTACGAACTTCGGGGAAGGGCGGATGCTCTCGCCGGCTTAACGACCGTGGCGCGGGTAGCGGTTTTCGATTTCCGACCAAACATCGTGCCCTGGTGGGGTTTTGGCGCGGAGGGTTTCCGGCGCTCGCCAAAGAGCAATGAAGACCATCAGGTCACGCCCTCGTCAGCCAGTTGCCCGCGATTGGGTCGCGCCGACCCGGTCCGGCGATGGCGCCGATCACTCGGAAATTCGCTGCTTGCTGCCACTGGCGATGCGAAGTTTTCTGGGCGCAGGTTGAGCCGACCGGGTCGAGCCTTCTCGCCTTTTTACCATGCCCTATCTCCTCCTTTTTTTGCAGCTGACCGTGGCACTGGGAATTCTGAATGTCTGGCTGCTGCGCTCGGGCCAGGCGACGCCGTTTCGCGGCGGTGACGCGAAGACCCTGCGCGAGGAATTCGCCGCCTACGGGCTGCCCTTTTGGTTCATGTGCTTGGTCGGCGTGCTCAAGGTGGGGCTCGCGCTTGCCCTCCTGTCCGCGCTTTGGCTCCACCGCTTGGCGCAGCCGGCTGCCATCGGCCTCGGCATGCTCATGCTGGGGGCGTTCGTCATGCACCTCAAAGTGCAAGACCCGGTCAAAAAAACGCTGCCCTCCATCGCCGTGCTCGCGATGTGCACCGCCATCGCGCTGCTGTAATCAACCGGCTGGTCAGAACGCCGCCCAGCACAAGTAGGTATTCAGCGCCAGAAAGAGCAGCGCCGGCGTCGTCTGGAGCAGCGTGTCTTTGATTCTGATTCGGACACCGACCGCGATCAGCATCATCAGGGCAAGCCCGCCCGACGCCGCGCGCCCGATCCACGGCTGGTCCAGGCCGACGACCAAACCGAGCGCCGCGCCCAATTGCAGTGCGCCGACCAGCGCGCTCTGCGACCCAAGGCGGTAGCGGTCGAATTCCCTTTTGATGTAGGTCGAAAGAAAGCACGCCGAGCCGTATCCGAGGAAGGAAAGGGCGGAGACGAGGATCAGGGCGAGTTTCAAGAGCGCGAGGGTAGAGTCTCCTCGAGCCGGCGCATACCTAATTCCTGCGGGCCAACCAACTGGATGATCAAGTGATCCGTCAAAGGTTGACGCAAGTTTCACTAGACCCGTTGCGGGCATAGGTAGTGCGTCTGACGCACAGATTCGTTCGGCCAAACCCTTCGCGGATCCATACCGCCCGGAAGATCGAGTTTCCGATCAGCTGCACCGAGTCCTGTCGCACCGATGGATCATTTGTCCATTTTATTGAAGCCCTGCAAGGCGGCGTAGAAAGCAATACCGAACAGGACCAGACCAATCCCTCCCTTGCAGTTCCAGCCCTCCACCCACAACCTCAACCCAATCCCCCGGATCTCTCATTTTGACACTCCAGCGACGGGGGGCAGGTCAGATCACTTTGCCGTCCCGGTTTTCGTTTTCTCAAAGCGTTTACTCCTTCCAGATCATTCCAAACCATTCGATTTATGTTTCTGATCGCCTGAGCCCTCTCCATGCAGTCGGTCCCCTTTTCACCCATGAGACCTCGGGCACTAACCGGTGAACGGCTGGCGCTGGTCGCCCTGCCGCGGATTTCAGTCGCGAAGCGGCCCGTCGGCGAGCGACGGCTCTACACTTCATTACATCTTTCCACCTCAGGGTGCGGCCGGTGGGCCAAGCCCGGCCTCGAAAAACGCCCGGCATGTTCAATCACGATCCGCTCGCGGCGGTCTGACGTGGTCGACTGAAATGTATTCCCCGCCGACCTCTCCGGCCGAAGGGTCTCCTACCCTCGCGCAGCGTTGCGACTTGCGACAGCGTCCCGCCGGCCGGCTGGTCGGTCGGCAGCGCTGGAATCAACTGCTCTTCGCGCACTGGATCGTCGATCCGGGTGCGGTGCAGGCAACCCTGCCACGCGGGCTTTACGTCGATACGTTTGCCGGTGCGGCTTATCTCGGGATTGTGCCATTTGCGATGGAGCGCGTTCGCCCCGCGTGGCTTCCGCCGCTGCCCGGGTTATCGTGGTTTCTCGAGCTCAACGTTCGCACTTATGTCCATGATGCGACCGGGCGGCCCGGCGTCTGGTTCTACTCGCTGGATTGCAACCAAGCCCTCGCGGTCGCGATCGCGCGGCGCTTTTTCCATCTGCCCTATTGTCAAGCGCGCATGGCGGCGTCGGTCCGCGACGGCGTGATCCACTACGATTGCCAGCGCCGCGACGAAGCCGCCCGGCCGTGCCGCTTCGCTTGGACCCCGGGCGCAACGGCTGCTCCCGTCGCGCCGGGCTCGCTCGATTTTTTTCTGGTTGAGCGGTATCTGCTTTTTGCCACCGACCCGTTGGGCCGGCTCTATTCCGGACGCGTGCATCATGCGCCCTATCGCGTCTCGGCGCCGGAGGTTTCGGAGTTCTCGGTCGAGCC
>CAMAPG010000246.1 GCA_945859965.1 Opitutus sp. GAS368
CGCTGGTATAAAGAATGAAGAGCGGATTTTCGCTGTCGAACGCCTTGGCCTTGTGCTCCCCGGATTTGCCGGCGACGAAATCGTGCCACCAGCGGTCGCGGCCCGTATCCATGGCAATGGCGTGGCCGGTGCGCTTGAGGACCACGACGTGCTGCACCGTCGGGGTGCCGGTGAGTGCCCGGTCCACATTCGATTTCAGATCGATGATTTTGCCGCGGCGCCAGCCGCCGTCGGCCGTGATCACGAGCTTGGCCTGACAGTCATTGACCCGGTCCTTGATCGCCTCGGCGCTGAACCCCCCGAAAATCACCGTGTGAATCACGCCCAGGCGGGCACAGGCAAGCATGGCCACGGCCGCTTCGGGCACCATGGGCATGTAGATAGCCGCGCGGTCACCCTTAACCAGGCCCAGTTCAGTCAAACCGTTGGCAAACTGACAGACCTCCCGATGCAGTTGTTTATAGGTGATCGTACGAATATCACCGGGTTCTCCCTCGAAGATAATCGCCGCTTTGTTGGCGCGCGCGGAGTTGAGATGACGGTCAAGGCAGTTCTCCGCGACGTTCAATTGGCCTCCACCGAACCATTTGGCATGAGGCAGCTTCCAATTGAGCACCTTTTTAAAGGGGCGGCGCCAAACGAGTAACTCCTTGGCCTGCCGGCCCCAGAATTTCTCTGGGGTGTTGACAGATTCGGCGTAGAGCTTCTTATACAAGGTCTCACTCCCAAGGTTAGCTTGGGCTTTGAACTCGGCCGAAGGCCTGAATTTCCGGTGTTCCCGGGATACTGAGGTGATCGTCTGGTCTGTCACGTGAGTGGCTGATTTAGGGGGTTTGGGTTGTGCAAACAGTACCGCACTTATCCCGACACGAGTTTTGAGCGTCAAGCACAGGGATGTGTCTCGTCATAATTTTTTGTATGGAAAACTCCCCATCGCCTGCACCTGCAGGCTCTCCGTCTGTTCCCGCGGCCGGCGCTCCGGCGCCCGCACCCGTGGAGAACACCATTCACGTCGAGGGCATCCTCGACATCGATCTGGCGAAGGGTGGCAACGGCCAGCTCCTCGACATGGCGAAGAATGGCAAACGCCGTCCGACCGACACTTTCGTGCCCAAGGAACTGATCCGTCGCTTTAAATTGCGCACCGGCAGCCTCATCAGCGGCACCGCGTTCCCGCCCGATGGCCGTTTTCTCAATCCGAAAATGCGCTTCATCGAGATGGTCGACGGCCTCGAGATCGATGCCCGCCGCCACATTCTCGATTTCAATTCCTTCACCACGGTCTCGCCCGACAAACAGTTGAAGATGGAGCTGAAGGACGGGCGTCTCACGACCCGCGCCGTCGACCTTTTCTGTCCCATCGGCAAGGGCACCCGCGGATTGATCGTCGCGCCGCCGCGCACCGGCAAGACCACCCTGCTCCGCGACATGGCGCTCGGCGTCCTCGAGAACAATCCCGAGTGCATCGTCATGATACTGCTGGTCGACGAACGCCCGGAGGAAGTCACCGATTTCCGCCGCAGCGTGAACGCCGAGATCTGGGCGTCCTCCAACGACGAGCAGATCGAAAATCACCTGCGCATCGCCGATCTTTGCATCGAACGCGCCAAGCGCCTGGTTGAAACCGGCAAGCACGTGGTACTCTTCCTCGATTCCATCACCCGCCTCGCCCGCGCCCACAACACCGCCCGCAACAGCGGCCGGACCGGTTCCGGCGGCCTCGATGTGCGCGCCTTGGAAAAACCCCGGCAGCTTTTTGCCGCCGCCCGCAATACCGAGGAAGCCGGCTCGCTCACGATCATCGCCTCGGTGCTGGTCGAGACCGGCAGCCGGATGGACGATGTCATCTTCCAGGAGTTCAAGGGCACCGGCAACATGGAGCTCGTGCTCGACCGCAAATCCGCCGAGATGCGTCTGTGGCCCGCGATCAACATCGCGCAGTCCGGCACGCGCAAAGAAGAACTCCTAATCGACGCCAAAAAGCTCGAAGGCATCCATTTCTTCCGCCGCGCGCTCGTGCAGCAGAAGATCGAGGAAGCCACCGAGACCATGATCGCGCGCCTTTCCAAGACGAAGACCAATGATGAATTTTTGAAGCTGATTGCCCGCTAGGGCGCAGCCCGAAGAAGACAGGGCGAGTCGTCCTCGACGAGCCGGGCATCCGGACGGCTCATCCAGAGGATTCGCCCTACCTTCTTCTTCGGTCAAAGAGGCGGTTGAAAGTGAACGTTTCCCGATAATTTCAACCGTCCCATTTGGTCCGGAACGCCGAATTTGGGCGTTGAACGTTCAGCGTTGAGTGTTCGGCGTTCCCTCCGGGAGCCCGCAACGGCCGAACTTCCCTCTTGCTCCTCCCTCTAAACTCCTGAAAAGCTCTCTTTCCCACGCGTTTCCGACACGAATTTTTTTTCCGCCCGCTACTGCCCACTCTATCGCATGCATAGTTTTTCCGAGCAATGTCTCGACATGGCCCGCTCAATGTTGGGCCACAATCTGGATTCCATCCAACCCGACGGCACCGTCCTTCCCGCCCCCGGCGAGCAGCCCCGCCCCGACGAACCCGGCCACGTGGCCTACGCCTTGGGCGAATACTATCGCGCCACCGGTGAAACGACCCTCAAGGATTTTGATCTGATCGACCTGGCGGCGCGCTGCATCACCGCGCAGATGTTCATGGAGCCCGCCGCCGAAAACGGCCTCGCCTACGCTGCGCTTGGCCTACTCGCATTTGGCCCCTCCAAGGAACGCAATCCGGTCTGGGAACGCCTCGTCGAGGAAACCCAGCAGCGCATCGACAAGCAGCTGCTGCATCGCAGCGACTACGACAACCACTGGCAGGCCTTCAATGTCGCCAAGGCGGTTGCCCGCTACAGCTTTGGTTTGTCCAAGAAAGACGAAACCTCCCGCCTGATCGAGCGGATGGTCGAGCGCATCAACCAGACCAGCTCGAGCGGTTTCTTCGACGACTCGACCTCCGGGTTGGGCGGCAATTTCAATCTCTACGGCGTGATGAACTTCGTGTTCATCCGTTCCGCCCTGCAGTTGCACGCCAACAGCGGCGTCCGCGACCGCAAACTGCCGACGCTGCGCACCTACGCCGAGAAATACGTCAAGATGATGCCCGACCTCGTCCGCACGGACGGCTTGGGCTGGGCGTTTGGCCGCGCTGCGGGCGCCTACGGCCAGATGCATTGCATCAGCCTGATCCTGCAAAGCCTCCGCGACGGCTGGATCGCTGACGACCAGAAGATGCGTTATTACGACATCCTTCGCCGGTTGTTCTTCTTTTTCTACCAGACCTATCTGGATCAGGAGCATGGCTTCCTCGATCTCCGCGATGAGGAGCGGACCGCCTATTCCAATCACACCACGCGCATGGCGAATTTCGATGCCGCGCGGTACCTGTGCCAATGGGCGCGTCTCGCGAAGACCGTTCACATGCCGCCGGGCGCGCCTAAGGCCGAGCCGCAGCGCACGAGCGGACGGTTTGTCATTTTCGACAAGAGCAACCGCAAGGAACAGGGCCTGTTTCTCTATCGCGATGGCGAGAGCGGCCTGCATCTGCAGATCCCGCTGATCAGCTCGGGCGGAAAAGTGACCGCCGACTCCCTTCCTTTCCCGCACAATCCGGGCGTTTTCGACTGGCCCAACAATGTCTACCTGCCGGTCATGCTCCCCGAGCTGACCTTCGGCGAGCACGTCACTTTGCCCGCGTTCTACGGCAAGAACTGCGTCACCGGCCTCGGCCTGCGCAACAGTTTCTATTTCCGTTACGAGCAGCCCGAGCTGATCACCAGCAAGGAAGAAATCATCAAGGGCCTCGGCAGCGTGAAGGTGCAGTGGACGTTTGCCGGCAACAAGATCAGCTGTGAGTTCGCCTACAGCGTCAAACAGCAGGTCACGCTCGACAAGTTCCGCTACGCCCTCGCCATCGCCGCGCCCCACTCGAAGTACAACGTCGTGGGTTCGCCCACGCTCGGGCCGCTGGGCCATCGCTGCGGGGTCTCGAAGAACGATTTTCAGGCGAACTGGCTCGAGACGGAAGTCGTCTCCGCGGATGCGACCTATCGCACGAATTACGGCAAGATTCACTATTTGCAGTACCTCGTCCGCGATCACCCGCTCGTCATGCGCCCCGGTCAGGTCTACCGCCTCGCGGTGGATTTTGAGCCGGATATCGTGCCGGTCGAAGGCTAAGCCTTCGAGTCGGAGTCATCGGTTAAAGGAGTACGTTCATGCTCTCCCGCCGCATCATCCCCTGTCTCGACGTCACCAATGGCCGCGTGGTCAAAGGCATCCGTTTCCAGGAATTGCGTGATGCCGGCGATCCGGTGCAGTGCGCCAAAGCGTACGATGCCCAGGGCGCCGACGAATTGGTGTTCCTCGACATTACCGCGTCGAGCGATGGCCGGAAGATCATGCACGACGTCGTCGCGGCCACGGCCGAGCAGTGCTTCATGCCGCTCACCGTCGGGGGCGGCCTGCGTTCGGTGGGCGATATCGAGGCGATGCTCAAATCGGGCGCCGACAAGGTTTCCCTCAATACGGCGGCGATCAAGGA
>CAMAPG010000247.1 GCA_945859965.1 Opitutus sp. GAS368
CGGACCGTATATTCGCAAGGCACGCTGACCCAAACCAACTATGGCCGTGACCACCATCCACGCTGCTTCAGCGTCTGGCTCGCTGGCGGCGGGGTCAAAGGCGGCATCGTCTACGGCGAGACCGACGATTTTTCCTACAACATCGTCAAGGATCCTGTGAGCATCTACGATCTCAACGCCACGATCCTGCACTGCCTCGGCATTGACCACGCCAAGTTCACCTTCAAGGCCCAGGGGCTCGACCAGCGCCTCACCGGAGTCGAACCGGCTCAAGTAGTCCGGGGAATTTTGGCGTGAGGGTTTGGTTGAGAATGAATGGCAGCTGAAGGCCTCGATTACGCATAGGACACCACCCAGAATCGATTGAAGGGGTGGGCGGTTTTCTCTTTCGCTTGCTCAAATTTTGCCCTTGCGCAGGCAAACTTGCCCCGTAGGTTCCCGGGCTCCGCGGTTAGTCCCCATCGTCTAGCCCGGTTAGGACACCACCCTTTCACGGTGAGAACCGGGGTTCGAATCCCCGTGGGGACGCCATCTTCGCTTTTTGATTCAAAAAGCTATGGCTTGGCAGGCCAGCAAAAGTCTCAGCAGGCCAATGGGTTGATTTGCGAAGGCTGTTTACCATGCCGTAGCACTTGGGCAAAGGCGGGTCACGACGTAGCTTTAGCGAAGTCGGACCTGTTCTCCGCGGCAGATGCGGATCTGGTGCCGAATCGGCAACGGCGTTCCTCCGATTTTTTACTCAAAAGCGACCAAGGAGACGAGCTTGTCCGCGAGGCGCGCAACGAAGCTGAAGCGCTCATCGCCCGATTACCGACGCAGATGCGTGAGAAATACCCCGATCCGGAAAGCTTCGCCGCTTTGTTCGTCACCGAAACTCTCGCCGAAAGAATATCGGCCGCACAGATCGCATCACAAGCGATGGACGGTGCGCAGCACGCCACCGTAATCCTGCGCAGCCCAGCGGGAGGCCAAGAAAAGATTCAGATGCAGCTGAGTCCGGAGGGGTGGCAGATGATAATATCTCCTGAAATGATGCAGAAAATTCAGGCGCCTTTAAAATAAAACCGCGACACCGTTGGCTGTTAGCCGCTGGCGATTTTTTTTACGCATGCCAATTCGGCCAAACGCAGACTAGCGATTTTTATGGGTGAGACGCGAAGACGAGCGCCGATCGAGGAACGACACCGTGGCAATGCAGAGAAGCGTCCAAGCCAGTCCTGCGGTCCAACCTGCGAGTACGTCGGATGGGAAATGAACGCCCAAATAAATCCGGGTAAAACCAACCACGAACGTGAGAATGACAGCCAGAATCAAAGGATAGACGGCGGTTGCCTTGCCCGTTGAATTTTGCGCGAGCATTGCACCTACGCTCAAATAAATGATCGCAGAGAGCATCGAGTGGCCGCTCGGGAAACTGCTGTCGGTGACTTCTGCGAGGTGAGGCACGATTTCCGGTCGTGGGCGCGCTGCCAGGGCCTTTAGCCCGAGATTCAGCAGCGCCCCACCCCCGCAGGCCAGTAAGACGGCCAGCGCGCGTCTCCAACGGTGTTGGAGCATCAGGTAACCGATAATTCCGGCGACTCCCACCGTGAGGACCGCAGTGCTGCCCAACGCGCTCAGGTCCCGCATGACATCCTTCAACCAGTACGGACCTCGTGGCACGGCCGGATCTTCAACCGTTCTGAGCGACCGCAGGATGGTGACGTCGAATTCGTTGTAGCGGCCTTCCGGGTAGTCTTCAGCAATTTCAAAGAATCCCCAGACGCAGAGCAGGAACAAAGCGCCGCCAAGCAACGGAACGATCCGCAGGCGACGCAGGAATCCTTGTCTCTTGAGGTTTTTTTCCATGAAACGAAATCGCGGAGCCGAACTCTTGACTCCTCCGGATAAGCTTTGTTCGACGCGACGGATGAACATGCGTCTCAGCGCGGAGGGCTGCGAAATCGACAGGTGGTTCCACGGGAAACGTTCGCTCGGATCACGCCGGCGCGTTGGGGCATTGAAAATTACCCCTGCGCAGCCGGTATGCCGCCTCGCATGTCGAAAGCATTGGCAGGTGCCAGATTGCACCTCGCGTTTGATCTGGGTTTCCCCTTCTTTTGCGTCTCACAATCGCCTGTTTACCCCCGATAAATCCCCGCTATCCGATCAATGACCTCCGCAGAAGCCCATCCGGCCGCCGCAGATAAATGAATTCCGTCCAAAACATCAGCATCCTGGTCGTCGAAGACGACGAACCCGTCCGGCAGACCCTGGCCGACATCCTTGAGCTCCACGGCTATCGGACTCTGACGGCGTGTGACGGCCTGGAAGCACTCGCCGTCGCCAAGCGGGAGCAACCGTCGCTGATCATCACCGACATCGCCATGCCCGTTATGACCGGGTTCGAGCTGTTGGAGCAGCTCCGCGGCGATGAAGCGCTGCGCACCATTCCCGTCATCGTCATCTCCGCCAAGGTCGACCGCGCTGCCACCCGCCGCGGCATGGAGCTCGGCGCCACGGACTACATCACCAAGCCGTTCACCGAGGCGGAGGTCCTCCATTCTGTCGCCACCCGTCTGGAGAATAAGGAACTTATCGACGAACTCGACGCCTTCGCGCACACGGTTGCGCACGATCTCAGGAATCCCCTGGCTACGCTCAACGGGCGCCTTGAGCTAGCCGGGATGATGCTTGGCAAAACCGACGAGGCCACGATGCGTCATCACCTTGCCGTGGCATTTGGCGCGGGGCGGCGGCTCAACGAAATCATCGATGAGCTGCTGGTGCTTGCCGGGGTGCGGCGCCAGCACGTCGTGCCCGCGCCCATCGACATGGCTGCCATTGTCGCCGAGTCCATCGATCGTCTGGAAAGCCTTCTCAAGCAACAGGCCGCCGTCGTGCATCGGCCGGCCGTATGGCCGGCCGCGGTGGGCCACGCTCCTTGGGTGATCGAGGTATGGGTCAACTTCATCAGCAATGCCGCGAAATACGGTGGACCCAGCCCGCAGATCACCGTGGGTGGCGAATCAGGGGCTGATGGGCGCACCGCTCGGTTCTGGGTGCAAGACCAGGGGCCCGGCCTCGATACCGCCGCCCAGGCGCAGTTGTTTGTGCCATTCACCCGCATTTCCACCGTCAGGGCCAAGGGTCACGGGCTCGGGCTCTCCATCGTACGGCGCATCGTCGATAAATTGGGCGGCAAGGTCGGCATCCAGAGCCAGGCTGGCGCCGGTGCCCGATTCTGGTTCGAGTTGCCCGTCGCTCCCGCCACCTCGTCGCCCAGCGTCGTTGCGCCATGAAAATCCTGACCATCGAAACCGAACCGGCAAACCGGCGATCCGCGAAACGTCAGGGGGCACGCTCGACCTTAACGCGACTCTGTCCTGGATGCGGAACTCAAGGAATTCCTCGGCCTGTTCGCGCCGGGGCGAAATTACGGTAGGCGGGCTCAGCCTGCGACCCGGTCGCGGAGAAGTGGGCCTGCGGGTCTTGCTCGATCGGCCACTCGGCTGAGGACGATTCAAAATCGGATCCGCGAAATCCGGTCTTTGTTGGGAAAGTCGGCCAGCGCCGCCAGCTGCCGGGTCGGCGGGTCATAGACCAGAATTCCCGTGTCTGTCGCGAGAATCACATACGCGGCGTCCGCACCATCGGCATGCAGGTCGCCCCACCCGACGTCGCGTCGGCAGACGATCACGCCGACGGGCATTGCGAGCTTGATGTCGCTCCCCTGCAGGGCCCCGAGCGACGTGCCGACCGACAGCAGGCGCGAAATGACCGTGCCGTCGTAGGCCCGGTCGCGGGCGTGGACCAATTCCAAGCCGACAGACTTGCACGCCGTTTCCAGCCAGCCCGCGAGATTTCCCAGCGAGTCGACTCGCAACAGTGCATAGTCCGTGTCGTTGGCATCGAAATTATTGGAAGCCCTGACTCCGGCCTTTTGCACCTCGCGCAACAGCCGGAGTGAGCTGATCTCTTTCGCCAGCCCGCCATCGCGCACGAGCTCGGGCACGGGAAAAGCGGGCAGCGTGAAATCCGCCGCCGCCAGGCTGCTCGCTCCGAGGGCCAGGGCCACGAGCCCGGTTACCTTCATCGCTGGGCTCAAAAGAAGACCTCCTCGATCGTATCGCGGTTGGGAAATTCGCGGAGTGAGATCATGGCGCCGTCCTGCGGATCCAGCACAAACAGGCCTTTGCTCGTACCGATGATGACGACCGCGTGCCCTCTTCCCGCCCTGATGCCCGCAAACGGGTGCTGGTAATAAACCGTGGCCCAGCCGATGCAGAACGAGCCGCGCGTCTCGCCGGCCCGGAGCGCCAGCAGGTCGGCGAACGCCACGAAGCAGTTCGCATAGTCGTCGCAATCCCAGATCTGCTCCCGGAAGTGCATCTTGAGCGGCTTCTGCGCCACCCTGAACCAGCGGTTGAACGCTACCAGCCATGCGTGTTCTGAGCGCAAAAACTGCGACCGCAGGCCGTAGATCCGCGGCGGAGTATCCGTGATTCTTGCAAACTCAGCCTTGATG
>CAMAPG010000248.1 GCA_945859965.1 Opitutus sp. GAS368
GCCCTTCCGGAAACCAGAGGGCAGGTCAGAGACCTGCCCTACTTCAGTCTTAACCTGCGGCATGCGCCGCTTCCACCGGGGCGGTGGTGAGCGGGTGCAATCCAAGGCGGTTGAGGAGACGCATGTCGTCGGAACGCTCCGGATTGGGCGTCGTGAGCAGTTTTTCGCCGAGGAAAATACTGTTGGCCCCGGCGAGGAAACAGAGCGCCTGCAATTCGTCGCTCATTTCCGTGCGTCCGGCGGAAAGCCGCACCATCGAACGCGGCATGAGAATGCGCGCGGTGGCAATGATGCGCACGAATTCGAAGGGATCGAGTGAGGCTTTTTCCGCGAGCGGCGTGCCCGGGACTGGCACGAGCGCATTGATCGGCACGGAATCGGGCTGGGGATCGAGGGTGGCGAGTTCGCGCAGAAGTTTGAGCCGGTCGTCCACAGTTTCACCCATGCCGAGAATGCCGCCGCTGCACACCTGCAAGCCGGCCTGCCGCACATTGGCCAGCGTGGTCAGGCGTTCGTCGTAAGTGCGGGTCGTGATGATCTCGGGATAAAATTCCCGCGAGGTGTCGAGATTGTGATTATAGACCGTGCAGCCGGCTTCCTTCAGCCGGCTCGCCTGCGGGCCGGAGAGCATGCCGAGCGTGCAGCAGACCTCGAGTCCGAGCTCGGAAACGCCCTTCACGGTGGCCAGCACCGAATCGAACTGCGCGCCGTCGCGCACCTCGCGCCAGGCGGCGCCCATGCAAAAACGGGCGGCTCCGCCCTCGCGGGCGGCGCGGGCGTTTGCGAGCACCGCCTCCACGTTCATCAATGGCTCCGGCTGGAGATCGGTGTTGTAGTGCGAGGATTGCGGGCAGTATTTGCAGTCCTCCGGACACCGGCCGGTCTTGATCGACTGCAGCGTGCAGAGTTGCACGGCGGCCGGGTCGTGGTGCTGGCGCTGCACCTGCTGCGCGCGGAAAAAAAGCTCCGGCAACGGCAATTCGTAGATTTCGCGGATGGTTTTGAGGTCGTAGGCTTGCATTGGGGAAATATCAGTTGGGCAAAACATCGTCGAGGGCCCGCGCCGTGCGGTGGACGAGCTCGCCCAGTTCGCTTTCGTTCAAACACAGCGGGGGAACGAGCAACAGCGAGTCGCCGAGCGGGCGCAGCAGCAGTCCGTGCTCGCGGGCGCGCAAGCAGACTTGCAGGCCCACGCGCTGTGCCACGGGAAACTCCGCCGAGGAATCGCGCGACGGCGCCAGATCGAGCGCCGCGGCCAGGCCGCGTTGACGCACTTCGCGCACGCGGGGATGAGCGGAAAAGGTCTCGTCCAGCAAGCGGCCGAACCAGGTAATGCGGGAGCGCAATGGCCCCGCGATCAGTGGACGCAGCTTGCGGATATTTTCCAACGCCACTGCCGCCGCGAGCGGATTGCCAGTGAAGGTGTGGCCATGGAAAAACGCCCGGCGACTTTCGTAGGAGCCGAGAAATTCCGCGTGGATCTCCTCCCGCACCAAGGTGGCCGCGAGCGGCAGGTAGCCGGCGGTGAGGCCTTTCGCGAGACAGAGAAAATCCGGACTCACGCCCTCCTCCCCGCACACGGTCATCCCGCCCAATCGGCCGAAGGCGACAAACACTTCATCCAAGATCAAATGGACGCCGTGCGCCCGGCAGAGGGCCGCGACCTCGCGCACAAATCCGGGCGGTTGGAGCCGCATCCCCGCGGCGCCCTGCACGGAGGGTTCGAGAATGACACAGGCCGTCGTGTCCGCTTGCTCCGTGAGCAAGGTCCGCAACGCCGCCAGACTGGCGGTCGCGTCTGCGGCCCGGACTTTCCCATTCCATTCCTGACACCGCGGAGCCGGAAAATGCTCCGCCGGAAAACACCAGGGCCGGAAGCGTTCGTGGAAAAAGCCGCTGTCCCCCACCGCCATCGTGCCAAACGTGTCGCCGTGGTAGGCGCCTGCGAGCCCGATCACGCCGCTTTTTTTCGGCCAGCCGGTGAGCTGCCAGTATTGGAATGAAAGCTTGAGCGCGATTTCGACCGCGCCGGAACCGTTGTCGCTGAAGAAAACCTTCCCCAAACCGGAAGGCGCCAGGGCGGCCAGCTCCGCCGCCAACTCGGCGCCGACGGGGTGCGTGAGCCCCAGCATCGACGAATGGGCCACGGCGGAAAGCTGCCGCTGCAGCGCCGCATTCAGGTCGGGGTCGTTGTGCCCGTGAACATTGGTCCAAACCGACGCGTTGCCATCAAGATACGATCGTCCCTCGGTGTCCGTCAACCAGCCACCCTGGCCGGAGGCGATGGCAAGCGGAGGAAGACTGAGGTACTCCTGCATCTGCGTGAAAGGATGCCAGACATGCCGGCGATCGGCCGCATGGGTTCGCACACCCAGATCGGAGGATCCGTTTGAGGCAGGAGCTGAGGGTGCGGTTAAAGTCTTCACGGTCCAAAAGCGTCTCGTCCGACCTTCGCCCAAGCAGACCGCCGCCGAAGGAGGATCCGCGAGAGGAAGCAGCTGGATTCGGAACCAAAGCACCCTCGAAAACAAGGCCTTAGTTAAATACTTTCCGGATTGCCTTAACAATGAACAGAACCGCCCAAAAAGAAGCCCCCGGCGGTTAAAGCCGGGGGCCAAAAGCGAACCGTCTGGGAGGACGGAAAATTAAGCGTCGCCGTCGTTGCCAATCGCCTCGACCGGACAGCCTTCCAAGGCCTCCATGCACAAATCGATCTCTTCCTGCGTCGTAGGTTGCTTGAAGACATACGAATAGCCGCCTTCATCGTGACGCGTGAAGAACGCGGGCGCGGTTTCGCGGCACAAGTCACAGTCGATACATTGCTGATCGACGTAAAACTTGCCTGCGACGTTTGGCTCCCACTTGTCTGCTTTATTGGCCATAAGTTCGCGAACAAAGAGCGAATGCTGCCGTGCTGTCAAGCGACTGGCCAACCGGGAATCACTCCCGTAAATTGACCGAGGTGGAAGAATTCCTTCCGCCTGTCAGTTTCGCCGGGAAAAGGGCGAAATCGCGGATTCAGGAGCGCGGGGAATCAGGCAACTTGCTTCCGAGTGACGTTCAAACTACGCGCGGCAAAATTTCATTTACCGGTGGGACCTGACTTGTGTTTGCGGCGGCGGCTTCTACGTTGCCCTCGATGCTCTCTGATCGGTCCTACATGCGGGATGACTATCCACAGCGCACCACGTCGGTGGTCGTGTGGCTGATTTGCGCCATCACCGCCGGCTTCATCATCGAGAACGTGATGCTGCATTGGTTTCACCAGCGCGAAATGATGTTCGACGTCTTCGCCCTGACGATTCCGGGACTCCAGGCGGGGCATCTTTGGACGCTGGTCACCTACAGCCTGCTGCACGCACCGGACAATCTCCTCCACATCGTCAGCAATCTGCTGGGAATCTATTTTCTGGGGCGCGAATTGCTGCCCTTGCTGGGCTCCCGCCGTTTCCTCGGGCTTTACGGCGCCGCCACCGTGCTGGGCGGATTGGTCTGGGCCGCCACCCACTGGATGCAAGGCGGGACGACGTTGGTCGGAGCCTCCGCCGGAGTCTGCGCATTGCTCGTCGTCTTTGCGTGCTTCTATCCGCACCAGCAGATGACCTTCCTGCTTTTTTTTATTTTCCCGGTCACGCTCAAGCCGAAGTACGTCGCCATCGCCTTCGCCCTGATCGATCTGTGCGGTTTCGTTTTTTATGAGATCCTGGGCGCGGTCTCTCCGTTCGGGTTTGCCCACTCGGCCCATTTGGGCGGCATGGCAGCCGGCTGGCTCTACTTCCGCTATGTCCATCAGGCACGCTGGGGCTTTCTGTCCGGCCAGCCCGAGATCGAATTGCCGCGCTGGATGCAGAAACGGGCCAAGGCCGTCACCCCTGTTGTCCCACCCGCTTACGGAGTCAATGTGACCAACCGCAACGACCTGCGCGCCGAAGTCGACCGCATCCTGGACAAGATCAACAGCCAGGGTTTTGGCGCGCTAACGCCCGACGAGAAACGTCTGCTCGACGAGGCCAAGGATTCGCTGAGCAGGCGCTGAATCGCTTCCCCAGGCGTTACTCGCCCGCCCTTCCACGTGTCTCATT
This sequence comes from Opitutus sp. GAS368, assembly GCA_945859965.1. Classification (GTDB taxonomy): domain Bacteria; phylum Verrucomicrobiota; class Verrucomicrobiia; order Opitutales; family Opitutaceae; genus CAMAPG01. Next base: position 4,083 of record CAMAPG010000248.1, read on the forward strand.
CCCCAGTACTGACGCCGGCTGTCCTGAGCCGGCACTTGAAAGTGTGCCGTTAAAATGAAACTTTTCCCCTGTCGGTCTATCTAGAACCCATGTCCTCCCTTTTTTCCCGTCTTCGTCCGGCTGTCCGGCCAATTCTTTTTGCGCTCAGCCTGTCGCTCACGATCAACGGAGGATTCGCCGCGGCAGACGCTCCAGCCAGCACGACCAGCCAGGCCAGTCCTTCGCCCCTGCGCACGGACCAGAAGAAGTTCGAGACGTCCGCGACGTTGCGGACGGAAACCCGGCGGTTGATCGACCTGCTCGAACAGGTGCATTACAATCGCGACGCGGTTCGCGCGGCCAATTACGACCAGGTGATCAGCGATTTCATGGGCGAACTCGATGGCCAGCGGCTCTTTTT
>CAMAPG010000249.1 GCA_945859965.1 Opitutus sp. GAS368
GCGGCTTTCTCCGCGCGCAACGCCAGGATCCGGCCGATCAGTTCGGTATTGTCATGAGGAGCCTGCGCGCCAACGGCGGTCGCGGCTGTCCACACGTCGCGCCGCACGCCTTCGTCGATGGCGTAGGTCATCAGCGGTTCCTGCGACGGACCGTGCAGGGTGAACCGCCAGGTGGGTTTTTCCGCCGACCCGATTCCCTTGCTTTCGGCGCTGCGCCGCGCCGCGGCGAGCGCATGCGCCGGCAGGCCGGCGAGACGCGCCTCGTCGTCGACGACGAGCTGCCAGGCATTGGTCGCATCGAGAACATTCTCTCCATATTTCTGCGTCACCTGCGCAAGCTCGCTTTGCAACGCTTCCAGCCGCTCGCGTTTCGCCGGCGCGAGATCGGCGCCCGCCTGTTTGAAATCGGTCACCGTTTCGTCGAGAAACCGGCGGTGAATGCCCGTTAGCGCGGCGCCGGCCGGGGACTCCGCCACGGTTTTCAGCCGGCGCCAAAGCTCTGCATTGAGCGGAATCTTCGCATAGAACGTGGACACTTTAGGGAGCATCGCGTTGTGCGCCTCGCGGATCGCCGGCGAGTCCGCCACCGCCTGGAGATGGCCGACCTTGCCCCACGCGAGATTGAGCTCCTCGGTGGCCTGCTCGAGCGCGAGAAAAGTGTTCTCATAGGTCAGCGCGTCCAATGCGCGGCCCGCGATCTCATCGATGGCCTGTTGCGCGCGCGCCAGCGCGGTTTCTATCGCCGGAACGATCAGCTCGGGCGTATGCCGGGACCAGCGGACAGTGAACGTGGATTCGAGAAAAGGATTATCAGCCATGGGAGCCCGCAAACAGAACGCCATCTCCCATCCCGCGCAAGTCCGGGCACTGGCAATGTCCTCATTTCCGAACCGCATAGCCTTGATAGGGCGCGGACTCCGTCTTGCCCTCCATAGGCCTGGCGACGGTGGGTCGGCGCCGGGCCTATGGACGTTCCCGACGGCGAATGGAATCGCCGCCCTACCGACTGGGAACATGGCTGCTCCAATCCAAGCCCTTTACTGACGCACCGCTTCGAAACGGTAAAACGTCCACGTCGCCCGCACACCCTGCGTCTCCCGATGGCGATCCTCATAATCCCGCAAGAGCCGCCGCAGGGCCGCGATGGTGAGACGCCGCTCGGGAGCCGCGCCGACTCCGTGCAGCGTACTTAAAAATACGCGGGCGGAAGGATGATGAACGACGCGAGTCTCGGCCCCGTCGCGCACCAGGTTGAGTCCGCTTTGCTCCAGGGCCGCCCGCCACGCTTTCGGTGAACGCCAGACCAGGGGGGATTGCCCCTGCATCAGCGCGGCCAGCTCCGGGAGACTGGGCGCCGCAAATAGTCCCACCAGCACGCGCCCGCGCGGGGCCAGGCGATCCCTCCACGCCGAAAAAATCGCCGCCGGGTCCTCCGCCCACTGCAGCATGCTGCTGGAAAAGATCCAGTCCCACGGACCGGCCAGCGGCGCTACGGCCTCGGTTTTCTGCCAATCCAACCCGGGCAGCTCGGCGCGTCCCGTCGCGCACATCGCAGCCGAAGCATCCGTCACGGTGAGCCGGCCAGTCCAAGGCAACAATCGCCGGGTGAAGATTCCCGGCCCGGCGCCCAATTCCAACGCCCGGCCTTCGCGTGACTGCGGCAACCACTCGGCGAGCCAGTCGGCCATCGCCACCTGCACGCCGGCGTGCTGGCGGTACCCGGCCGCCGCGCGATCGAAGCTCTCCTGTTGGAGCCGCCGGTTTTTGCCTGCGACTGCGTCGGCGGCCGTTTTTTTCGCGGCACTCATCGAACCGCCTCCGTCGACCACGCGCGCAATAATGCCTCAGGATGATGCGTGCCGGCAGCCACGCGTTCGATGCCGGGTGCGACCGCTTGCAACCGGTCGACATCGAGCAGTGCATCGTTCACTCCACACCAAGCCCGCCAGCCCGCTGGAAGCGGAGGAGCCACGTGACCATTCTCCAGCCGTTCCAGTCCCCATGAGAGTTCGGCTACCGGCTGCATCGCCACGGTTTCGGCGGAGACGTCCAGTCCCGCCCGTTGATAAAAATCCGCCAGCGCGGCCGACGGTTCCCGCCGCACCCAGCGCGCCAGCTGCCGCACTTGGGTTTTCGCGATGCGCCCGCCCAGTTCGGCTTCACGAGGGAAAGCGAAAATCGGCGCCAGCAACGCCACTTTTCCCAGCCGCGAAACCCGGGCGTGGTCATGCAACAAAAGATGTGTTCCCAGTGAATACCCCACCACCCAATCAAACGGTCCCCGCGCTTCCAGCCGGGTGACGGCGTCCGCGGTGGGTGTCACCATCACGTGTTCGGCCGCAGGCACCGCCGCGCGCGCAAGAGGCGCAAACCAAGTTTCCGGCACAGCCCAGCCCAGCACCCAGCCGATCTTCACAACCGATTCCTCCATTGGGCCATGACGCTGAGAATGCGCGTCGCATCGGCTTCGGTTAACGTGCGTTTCAGCGAAAAGCGCAGCCGGCTCGTGCCCGCCGGCACGGTCGGGGGACGCACCGCCCCGGCCCAAATGCCCGCCGCGCGCAAGGCGCCCGTCAAGGCCAGCGCTGCTTCCGCATCATCGAGCCGGACCGGCACCACGGGGGAATCACCGTCGGGCGCCGACCAGCCTTCCTTTTGCAAACGCGCCCGGAAATTCCGGGAATAAGCCTGCCACTGCGCCTGTTGCGGTGCCAGCGCCCGCACCCGCTCGAGCGCGGCGGCCGCCGCGGCGGCGTTGGTGGGTGGCAACGCGGTCGAATAAATGAATTCGCCCGCTTCATTCACCAAATAGTCGCGCACGGTTTCGTCGCGAAAAAGCGTGTACGCCCCTCCCGCCGCGAGGGTTTTTCCCAACGTGCCCACGAGCACATCCACGTCCTGCTCCACCCCGGCCGCGCGCACCAGTCCGGCTCCGGCCGGGCCGTACCACCCGAGCGCATGCGCTTCGTCGACGATCCAGCAAAAACCATAGGTCCGTTTCAACGCCGCCAGCCGCGCGAGGTCGGGATAATCGCCGTCCATGCTGAACACCGTTTCCGTGGCCACAAAAACGTTCCGCCCCGAGGAGCGCGACTGCGCGAGCAATTCCTCGAGGTGACCGAGATCGAGGTGCTCGTACCGTTTAAACCGGGCTCCGCTGTGCAGCAGGCCGGCAATCATGCTGTGGTGAATCAGGCGATCCGCCAGCACGAGATCGTCGCGCGTCGGCAACACGCCGAGGACCGCCGAATTCGCCGCATAGCCGCTGTTCCACAACAGTCCGCAGGAAAATCCGTGCCACGCGCCCAGCGACTCCACGAGTTGTTGATGCGCCTCGCTCCAGCCGGTGATCAACGGCGACGCCGAAGCGGACGTCCCGTACTTCGCCGCCGCCGCCGCCACGGCGCGCACTACCTCCGGATCCTGCGCCAAGGCGAGATAGTCATTATCCGCCAGGTTCAAAACGGCCTTGTCGCGCGTCGTTACCCGCACGGTCCGGCGCAAGCCTTGTTGCGTGCGCCCGGTCAGCGAGGACCGCCACCGCTCAATCAAGCTGGGACCCTGGGGCTTGGACGCGTCCCCCGCTTTCGCGAGAGCGCGATCCGGAAGATGCGCAGCCAGGTCTTTCAGCATCGCCCGCACGTGCTCCGGCTGCGCGGGTTCTGATGCGTCAAACCCCAGCTCGGCCCACACCGGTACGCCAGCCCGCTGCAGCGCACGGCGATTCGACACCGCGACATCCGCATCAACCGCAGTCACGGCGTTAAGCCAGATCCCTGCAGGAATTTTGGTGGCCGCAGCGCGGGCATGGGCCAGCCGGGCCTGATTGATCGCGCCGAGACGATCCGGCACCACGACCACGAGCAGGTCCGCCCCGATCGCCAGCGCAAAATCGGCCCAATCGCGTCCCTGGCGATCGATCGGCGTCGCGATGCCACCCGCACCTTCGAGAATCCGCCAGTCGCACGCCTCCAGGGCTTGCGTGCGCGTCACGAGCATTTCCAGCGAGATCTCTTTTCCTTCCGCGGCCGCGGCGTCAGCGGGAGCCAGCGGTGCGGCAAACGTCGCCAGCGTCACACTCGACACCGCCACGCCCGACAGGCGCTGCGCTTTCGCCGCATCGCCCTCCTCCGTCGACGCGCTGCTGCGTCCCGATTCCACGACTTTCACGATCTGCACGCGCGAGCCATCGGCCGCCAGCAAGCGGGCCAATGCCGCCACGGCGTGGGTCTTGCCGACACCCGTATCAGACGCCGTGACCAGGATGGTTCGCATCGTACGCTTAAAGTTAATGAATCAACGCTGCTTCAAGTAGGGCGGGTCTTTGACCCGCCCTTCCGGAAACCAGAGGGCCGGTCAGAGACCTGCCCTACGTCAGTCTTAACCTGCGGCATGCGCCGCATCCACCGGGGCGGGGGTGAGCGGGTGCAATCCAAGGCGGGTGAGGAGACGCATGT
>CAMAPG010000250.1 GCA_945859965.1 Opitutus sp. GAS368
CCGTCGGGGAACGGGCCGATTCGATTCGGGCTATGCGCTTGCGCACCTGGATGAGTGGCTGGGATCAGAACGTTGGGCGGTCATCCATTTCAACTTCGGGCTTTGGGACATAAAATATGTGGATAGTCAGGGAAATGATTGCCCGGTGGCGTCGGGCAAGCAAATCGGCTCACTGGAGAAGTATGATCAGAATATGCGGGCAATCGTAAAACGCCTCCAGCGCACCGGGGCGAAATTGATTTTTGCGACGACGACTCCGGTCCCGCTGGGCGTAGTGAGCCGAATCCCGGGCACCGAGCTTCCCTTGAACGCCTTGGCCGTGCGCGTGATGAAGGAAAACGCGATTCCGATCGATGATTTGCACGCCTACATGCTTCCTCAGCTGGCCCGACTGCAACAGCCACACGACGTTCATTTCACGCCGGCCGGCTCCGAGGCCTTGGCCGATGCGGTTGCTGCCAGCATCACGGCTGCGCTTCCAGCTCCGCGTTAGACTTTTGCCCCTATCCTTCCCGAAGGCTCGAAAAGACGCCAGGTCAGGATTTGAGACATCTTCAGGAAACAGTTTTGTCTCACTTCCTGACCCGACGTCTTTAGCTCGTCCCATGAAACCGATCGAAGGCTATCGTTTGATCACGCCAGCAGACCTCACCTGGCGGCCGTCCAATCTGATGCGCATTCCGAATGCGGATTATCTTGAGCGGACTGGGAGCGAGATTTTGGGTGCGCGGCTGTGGCGGATGCCGCCCAAGAGCGCGAACACGCTGCACAAGCATGTGCGAGCGGAAGAGTTTTACTTCGTCCTCGAAGGAGTTGGGCGCATCCGTATCGGCGATGAGACTTTGAGCGTGCCGCGTCTCGGCGGTGTCTTGGTCGGGCCGTCATCGGTGCGCCAGATTTTCAATGATACCGATTCAGATGTTTTGTGGCTCATCATTGGAGCACCGGAGGCTGAGTTGGCGCCACACGAAGTAGGCGACATGAGTTTGATCTATCCGAGTGATCCGAAGCAGCTGCCTCCGGAATTGGCGGGATGCGAATGGCCACCGAAGAAATGAACGAGCCGAACCAGACACTAGACGTTATCCTTCATGAAAAAACTCCTCGTCTCCTCCATTGTCATCCTGCTCGGCAGCGCGGCTGGACTGTTCGCGCAAAAAACCGCCAGCGGCTGCCACCGAATTCAAGGCCGGGGAACCACTCGGCACGATCAACGAGGCGGGGCAAGCGTCGCCGATGTCGGGCAATGTGAAGGTCTATGGCAGTTTTCGCTTTGCCGAGAGCGTGACGTTTGATGCGGGGCGCAATCTCCTGGTCGTGATGAACGCGGGCGTTGCGCAAGACCTGCAGAAGAACGATGGCTACGTCTCGCTGCTGCACCCCGACGGCTCCGTACACACGGCGAAATGGATCGGGGCGGCCCGCGCCGGACTCACCTTGAACCAACCGCTCGGCAGCGCACTCCACGGCGGAAATTGTATGCGGCGGACATCAACGTCGTCCGCACTTTTGACCTCGCCACCGGAAAACCCGGTGCCGCGTATGAAGTGCCGGGAGCGACATTCCTGAACGGAATTGCGGTGAGCAAGGATGGGGCCGTCTATGTCTCAAATACGCAGAATCCCGAGGTCGTCTATAAGATCACGGCCGAGGGCGCGGTCTCGACTTTTGCCAGTGGAGCGCCCCTGACCCGCCCCAACGGCGTGGCGATGGACCAGAACGGCAATATCGTTGTCGTTAATCTCGGCAGCAAAGACGTCCTGATCTTCAACCCGAAGGGCAAGCTGATTCTGACCGAGCAGGTTGCCGAGAGCGGCAACGACGGTGTCGTCGTCCTCAAGGACGGCACCAAGTACGTCAGCAGCGTGCGCTTCGGAAGCGTCTGTCGGATTCGTCCCGGGCAAAAATTCGAGGTTATTGCCACGGGTATTCCTAGCGCCGCCTCGATGGGCTATGACTCAAAGCAGCACCCGCTGGTGATTCCGATGAACGCCAACAACGCTCTCGCGTTCATCAAGCTGAACGATTGAGGGTGTAGCGGCGGTCTATGACCGCCGATTTTTGAGCCGTCGGTCATAGACCGCCGCTACATTCTTCAAACCGATCCACTGCCAGAATGCGCTAGTGTTGCCTACGGCCAACCCGCGGGGTTAGCGTTGCAACTCATGTCTTTCTCTACGCTCGGTCTTTCGGAACCCCTGTTGCGCGCCATCGCGGGGCAGAATCAGTCCGTTCCGACCGCGATTCAAAGCAGTGCCATTCCCGCGATTCTGCGCGGGAGTGATGTCTGGGCGTCAGCCCAAACCGGATCGGGTAAGACGGCGGCGTTTGCCCTCCCTATCCTGCAGTTGCTGAGCTCCGAGACGCGTCAGCGGGGCCGTTTTGTGCGGGCTTTGATTCTCGTCCCCACCCGCGAGCTGGCGGCGCAAGTCGGTGAATCGCTCCGGGCATATGCCCGGTACCTACCAGAACCGCTCAAAACCCTGGTTGTCTACGGCGGAGTTTCGATCAATCCGCAGATGATGGCCCTCGGCGGCGGCGCCGACATTATTGTCGCCACGCCCGGCCGGCTGCTCGATCTCGTCGATCACCATGCGGTGTCACTGTCGGAGGTATCGATCCTCGTCCTCGACGAGGCCGACCGGCTTTTTGATCTCGGTTTCAGCAATGAACTGAACCGGATCCTCGGGCTGCTGCCAGCGCGCCGGCAGAGCCTGCTGTTCTCCGCCACCTTCCCTTCCGCGGTGCAGACGCTCGCCGCGGCGGTCTTGCGCGATCCAATCCGGCTCGACGTTCCAGTCACGGATGCAGTGCAGCCGGATATTCTGCAACGTGTCATCGAGGTCGATGCGCCGCGTCGCACGCAATTGCTCCGCCAATTGGTGGAAGAGAGCACCTGGTCAAGCGTCCTGGTGTTTGTCGCCACGAAATATGCCACCGAGCACGTCGCCGACAAACTCGGCCGCGCCGGGATTGCCGCGACGGCCTTGCACGGCGAACTCAGCCAGGGCGCCCGGACCGAGGCTCTGGCCGCCTTCAAGGAGGGCCGGGTGCGGGTGTTGCTGGCCACTGATCTGGCCGCCCGCGGCATCGATATTGCGCGGCTGCCCGTGGTGGTGAACTACGACCTGCCGCGCTCCGCCGTCGATTACACCCATCGCATTGGGCGGACCGGCCGCGCCGGGGAGACAGGTGTGGCGATCAGTTTCGTCAGCGCCGACACCCACGCGCATTTTCGATTGATTGAAAAACGCCACCAGCTAGCGCTGCCGCGCGAGCAGATCGCCGGGTTCGAGCCGGTCGAAACCGAAGTCCCCTCCCCGTTCGGCGGCGGCGGGATCAAGGGAAAGCGCAAGAGTAAGAAGGACCGGCTGCGTGAAGCCGCCGCCCGGCAGGCGAAGCGGAAGCCGTAGGAGCTGTTTGGGAAATGCCGTTTGCTTTAGATTCTCGTGGCGAAACGCGTGAGCGTTTCGGGCTCCGACGAAAGCCTCACAGTTTTCGCTACTCGGAGAGACGTATGCCAAAACAGCTTCTCGCTCCCTCGCGCGACCGAATGGCAGTGTCCTAATTTCGCAGGCCTGATCCCAATTAATCGTTCCTCATTCTCGTAATCGTTCTCGTTCTCCACTGTTCGGAATCTCGAGAACGAGAACGATTACGAGAATGAGTACGATTTATAGGACCGACGGCAGAATTAGGACATTACCGAGCGAATCCACGCATTGACGAACAACGGCCTCCGCGGCTTAACTCCCGCGGTGAACTCCCTGCGTCTGTCGACCAGGATCGGCTGCATTTTTCTGGGACTGGTCGTCGCTCTGGCCGTCGCGTGGATCGCCGTCGAACTGCGGCAGCGCGCCACTCAGGGGCCCGATGCGCTGGCGTCGTCGGGAATGTACGCCTTTGGCGATCTTGTGCTCGGCGTTGGGGTGTTCGGAGTCCTCGCCCTCGTTCCCATGGCCCTGACGCTCTACTGGCTGCGACCGGTCGCGCGGTTCTGGTCCGCGCTTCAATGGGGTGCGATCCTCTTTGCGTTGACCGGATGCCTGGCCGTGGCGGCCAGCATCTGGGCGCTGCAGTCCAGGAGCGCGTGGTTGATTCTCGCCCACGCCCGCATCGGGCTCATGCCGTTGGGTGCGCTGGCCCTGCTGATGTGCACGGTGTTCGCACCGCAAGCGCGCCAACGCTGGCTGCTGCTCGCTACCGCGATCGGCGACGGCGCCTTGTTCGCGGCCATCGTGATCTCAATGCTCGTGCGCTCCAGATAGTTTGAACCACAAAGGGACAAAGACCCAAAGCAAGGCAGGTAGAGTGACCAATCCTCCGTTCGCAGGATCGACCTTCGTGCCTTAGTACCTTTGTGGTTAAAAGGATCGTCGGATTATTGGAAAAAGCCTTCGGCGCGGATCACACCCGCGTCTTCA
>CAMAPG010000251.1 GCA_945859965.1 Opitutus sp. GAS368
GCCAGCAGTTCACTGTGACGGAGGGCGATGTTCTGATCGTCAATCGCTACCCGAACACCGCCGCGGGTGCGACCGTTGAGATCAAAGAAGTCCTCGCCGCTGGCGAAGGCGCAACCTTTCAAGTGGGCACGCCGACTCTGCGCGGCGCCTCCGTTTCCGCGAAAATCCTGGAAAACAAGCGCGGCGACAAAGTCATCGTTTTCAAGAAGAAGAAACGCAAAGGCATGGAGCGCAAACGCGGTCATCGCCAGGAACTTTCTGTCATTAAGATCGAGTCCATCACCGTTTAAGGAGAACACCCGTCATGGCGCATAAAACAGGTCAAGGATCATCTACCAACGGCCGCGAAAGCCAATCCAAGCGGCTCGGCATCAAAGCCTTTGGTGGCGAAGCGGTTACCGCTGGTTCCATCATCGTCCGCCAGCGTGGCAGCAAGCTGCATGCGGGCAAGAACGTCGGCATCGGCCGCGACTGGTCACTCTTTGCCCTCAAGGCGGGCAAGGTGAAATTCGACAAGATCCACCGTCGCGTATCGATCGTAGAGGCCTGACCCCCACGCAGTTTTAGCTTCCCAACGCAGCCTAAACCGGGCTGCGTTTTTTTGTGCCCGACCCCCAACGCCTTCAGGAACTCCGCCACCAACGTGCGCTGATGCAGGAGCATCTGGCGTGGCTCGAGCGTGAAATCGCCGCAGCCGGGGATTCGTCCGTCCACTCGCCAGCACCCCGTCGCGTCCCGATGGCGACTCCCATTGGCAATGTGGCCGGTCCCATTCCGGATCCGGCGACGCCCGTTGCCGACACGCTGCTTGCCCAATTGGTCGCGGAAGAGAAAAAAGGGCCGCCCTCGAAACAGGGCTGCTGGATGATTTTTTGGCTGATTCTGCTCGTGGCTGGATCGAGCTTCGGCGCGATCATTTATCTGATTTATCGCTAAGACTACCGGCGCTCGTGCGTTAACGCTATACCCTGGCCTATCGGAATCAGAAAAACTCCGGCATGCCCTATCTCTCCGGTCTTCTCGCCTCGCTCGTTCGATGCCGACGAATCGCGCTGGCCGGCGGTTTGCTCGTATCCGCCTCCGCGTCCGTCCCCATTGTCGGCAACCGGCCGCTCCCATTGGAAGAAAAAAACATCGAGCTCCCGCCGTTCCTCGTCTCCGAGCGGGCCAACTGGCGTTATCTCGGCGGCCCCGGGTTTGAAATCCTGTCGCTGTGTGACGACGAAGTGACAATCGAACTCGCACGGGGCGAGCAACGCCTCAACCACCTGCTTGATGCCGTGCTTCCGGAGAAAATCCGGATCAAGCGGGACGTACCGACGCTGATCATAGCCTACACCCAATCCCAGCAGGCCTCATCCCAGGATGCCGTGATGAAGATGCTGCGAAGCCGCGGAGAGCTTAAGGATTCCTCCGATTTAAAAGTACAGGTGATGCCCAATCTCCGGCTCTGGGACAAAGATCTCATGGTCGTCCTCGCCCTGCTCCCCGACCAAGTATTCAGAAGCGAAGGGTTTAACCGTGCCCCACTCTCCGAACAGGGATTCAAAAGCGAAGGGTTGACCCATGCCGTCGGTTACATCGGCTTCGTCGCCAAAAACCGCACCCCGCCATTGCCGGCGTGGTTTATTCAAGGGCTGTTGATTTTGGCGCCGAAAATGAATTTTGCCGGGAATGCAGCGATGCTTCCCCCTGCGGAATGGGTTCCGTCGGAATGGACCAAAACCCTGGTCACAGGAGAGCTGAAGGGACGACTGCTCACCCTCAAGGAACTGGATGGTCTCGAAGATCCCATCATCTACGAAAAGGACTCGATGGTGATTCGGGCCTTTCCTCCAAAGCTCATTCCTTTCGATCAATTTTTCAACGATGCTCCCCCGACAGATCCCGACGGAGCGCTTTTGTGGCGCGCCCAATCCGCGTTGTTCGTGCGCTGGATGCTCGATCCCAAGGCGCACAAAGGCCCATCGCATTTTGAAGAGTTCCTCGATCGCAGCAGCCGCGCCCGCGTGACGGAGACGGACTTCCGCGACTGCTTTGGCGCTGATTTTGTGACCACGCAGATGGCCATGAATGTTTACCTTCGCGTTTCCTTGCACCAACCGCTGGCATTGAGTCCCCGAACCCCCGCTCCCCCGGAATACACCTTGCACCCCCGGCAGGCCACAAAAACGGAAATTGCCCGGATCAAAGGCGAATTGGAACGGCTCGAAGCCAACTCCGTCCGGACCCGCTTTCCTGAATTTGCCGAAAAGTATCTCGAACAGTCGTTACGCACCTTGTCGCACAGCTCGATCGCGGATACCCGCGACCCGCGCCTGCTCGCGGCCCTCGGCTTGAGCCAGGTCGATGCGGGGCAAGGAGCCGCCGCCCGCAAATCCCTGGAGGCCGCCGCGCAAGCCGGGGTCATCCGTCCGCGGGTTTACTGTGAACTGGCTCGCCTGCGTCTCGCCGAAGGCCGGGCCCACCCCCTCGGCCCCGACGGCAAACTCAGCGCAACCCAGACTGCCGCCGTGCTCGAGCCGCTGTTCACCGCGCGCAAACAGGAGCCGCAGCTGGCGGAAGTCTACATCTTGATCGCTGAAACCTGGAGCAACAGCGCATTCGCCTCCACCCGCCGGGAACTTGCTGTGCTCGACAAAGGGGTGCGTTTATTCCCCAGCGACACCACGCTTATATATGCGGCAGCGTCCGTCCATGCGCAACGCGGGTATGAGACCGAAGCAGCGAACCTCGCGGACTTCGGTCAAAAAATCGCCTACGGGGACGAAGCCGGGCGCCAGCGCTTCACCCAATTGCTGGCAACGCTGCACAAAACCGCGCCGGCGGGTTTGCAGAATAAATAGCCCGGACGATTCAGCCCGAAAGCAATCAGCTCCCGTCGTCGTCCCACTCTCGAAGTGGATTCGCTTTGGATTTCCGTCTTTCCACTTTTTCGTCGAAGTCATACTGGATGAGCATGTTTACGGCCAAGGCCTGGCCCTTTTGATCCAGCACGGGAGCGAAGCGTTGACTCACCGTGGCCGCCAGTGCCGGCACGGTGAATTCGGGGTGACTGCTTTTGACGATCTCTGGATTGATGACTTCACCCTCCCGATTGATGACAAAGGAAATGATCACCGCCCCGATCGTCCCCGTCCCCTTGAGTTTTTTGGGATAGCGCGGCCAGCTGGTGATTTGGGAGACCAGCCATTCAGACAGCGACTCCGCCGGCACCAAAGGTTTGTCGAGCCTGAAGAAAATTTTGCGTTTAACAAAACGCTCGAGCTTCTCCTGGTACACGGAATTGAAAATAAAGGGAATTCGCACCTTGTAGTTCGCCGGCGTCCCATTTCGCAAACCAGGCTCGAACCGCCATTGCCGCAATGCTTCCAAAGCCGACTGACCAAACTCGGCGGATGATGCCTCCGCAACCGCCGCATCAAGCACCTTCCCTTCCACCGAAATCGTGCAAACAATCTCCGCTTCGGCCCGAAGACTGTGTGGACTCAAATCGATCGGAGGGACAGGCATGACCTTCTCAATGGCCCTGGGATTGCGGTCCACCGGGACACTGGCGCGGGCCGAACTCACCAAGGACAGTGAAATCAAGGCCATACAGCCGGAAATGAAAACCAACCGTTGAAAACGACCCCGCGTCAAAACCCCGGATTCACCGTTGAAGTTCTTAAGCTTCGCCTTTCGCTGCACGAGCGATGAAGCCATGGGACCCCTTCACTTGACGATGATCGGCGGGGCCTTGCGACCGCTTTTCGCCTGAAGCTCCAGCGCCTTGGGCATGGCATCTGTCAACCGCATGATCCGTTCCGGGTTCGAAGGATGCGTGGAAAGAAACGCCGGCGGCACGGGCTGACCCGCGGATTCAGCCTCGAGTCGCTCGAGCACCTTGATTGCCTCCTGCGGATCATAACCAGCCCGGGCCATGTACATCATGCCGATATAGTCCGCTTCATTTTCCTTTTCCCGATCGAACGCCAGCGGATCGGACCCCACGCCATAGGAGTTGAGGACCATCGCGCCCACGAGCGGATTGGCCCCCGTCCCGATCATGGCCGCTCCTCCGGCGAGGCCGAGAGTGCTCATCGCCAGCTCGCGTGACAACCGTTCATCCACATGTTTGGCGGTCACATGCGCAATTTCATGCGCGAGGACGGAAGCCAGCTGATCATCGTTTTGGACCACTTTATAGAGTCCGGAAAAGACCCCCACCTTGCCGCCCGACATGGCGAAGGCATTGATCTGGTTGGGCACTTCGAAAACGACAAATTCCCAATCGGCATCAGGCATGTCCCAAAACACCACCCGTGAAAGGCGTTCACCCACCCGGTTGAGCTGCGCGATCCGCTCCTTGTCCCGCGAACGCGGATTGCGTGCTTTCAGGTCTTCGAACGCCGCCACGCTCATCTTC
>CAMAPG010000252.1 GCA_945859965.1 Opitutus sp. GAS368
CTTTCGTCCGGGCAGCGAAGGCAGGTCGCGCTGATCACGCTGGCCGCGGTAGCGGTCTTCGTGGTCTTCCGCGTTTTGCCCACGGGGACGAATCTCAGTCACATGGATTTTCGCGCGAGTGGAAAAAATTCCATCGAATTCTGCGATCCCGCCAATCCCCAATTTATTCCCGTGGTGAACATGCGTTCACCCGTCACGCTGGCTTTGGTCACCTCGACTCCGTCCGTGGCGGGCAGTGAGGCCGCTGCGACGGTCACGCTGAGAACGGCCAGCGGCAAGGCGGTCGCGCCGGAGGACCTGCTCGTAATGCACACGAAAAAACTCCATCTGCTGCTCGTCGATCCCACGCTGACCGACTACCAGCATGTACATCCCGTGCCGGCACCGAGGGTCGGGGAATGGCAGTTTCATTTCACGCCGCAGCGCCGCGGACTCTACCGGGTATTTGCGGATTTCACCCCGGTCGCCACCAATCGCGGGCTGTATGCGAGTGCGGAGCTGGAGGTGTTGCCGGGTCAGGGCGCGACCATGGAATCACCGGCAACGCTGGCCGTCATCCGGGCGGCGAAACCGCTGCCCCAGTCGATCGAGCGCGAAGGCTACCGTTTTACGCTTGAGACCACGGCCCAGCCGATTCGCGCTGGCCAGACCGTCGACCTCGTTTTTTCCATCGTGCGACCGGCGGGTGGGGAAGTGCCGCTGGAACCGGTCATGGGCGCCTTTGCGCATCTGGTGGCGTTTGACGAGGCACGCAGCGGTTTCGCGCACCTGCATCCGATGGAATCCGATTTGTTGAAGCGTCTGGATCCGTTGCACCCCATGCTGCAGTTCAAGATCATGATTCCGCAGGCCGGCCGCTACGTGATCTGGAGCCAGGTTAACCTGGCCGGCCGGGAAGTCTTCGTGCCGTTCTGGTTCGAAGTGCTTTAGCGTAACGACCGCGTGGCTGGCCAAGATCCTCAAACCGCAGGGGTTTGACCGTCAGACCCTGGTTGATGAGTTGATTGAGAGCGTCGATCCAGGGCAGGTCGAAGTCCTGCCCTACTTTCTGATCGTTAGCTCGCGAGCGAGTTATGGGTATTCAAATGCTCTTCGCCCGTGAACTTCAGCGACTGTTCGTCGGCATGATAGCTGGAGCGAACGAGGGCACCGCTCTCGACAACCCCGAGTCCCAGTTCCAGGCCGAAGTTTTTCCAGAGGACGAATTCCTCCGGTGTCGCCCAGCGGGCGACGGGCAGATGCTGCGGTGTCGGTTGCAGATATTGCCCGATGGTGAGGATATCCGTCCTGTCCGCCGCCACGTCGCGAATCGTCTGCTCAATCTCTTCCTTGGTTTCGCCCAGCCCGAGCATGATGCCGGTCTTGGTCGTGAAACCGCGGCCCTTGGCGTGGCGCAACACGGTGCGTGAACGATCGTAGCGGGCCTGCACGCGGACCGGTTTCTGCAGCCGCTCCACGGTTTCCATGTTGTGATTGAAAATGTCCGGCTTCGCGTCGAGCACGGTGTCGATGTCCTCAGTCTTACCTTTGAAATCGGGCACCAGCACCTCGATCGCAGTGCGGGGGTTCCGGTAGCGGATCGCACGAATGGTCGCGGCCCACACGCTGGCGCCGCCGTCGGCCAGTTCATCGCGGGCGACGCTGGTGACGACGCAGTGGCGCAGGCCCATCTTGGCCACCGCATCCGCCACGCGGGCAGGTTCGCCGAGATCGAGTTCGGTCGGGCGGCCGGTCTGGATGGCGCAAAAATTACATGACCGCGTGCAGATGTTGCCCAGAATCATCACGGTGGCCGTGCCGCGCGACCAGCATTCGCCGAGATTGGGACATTGCGCGCTCTGGCACACGGTGTGGAGCTTGTGCTCGTCCACCAGCCGCCGCGTCGCGGCGTAGCCAGGACCGCTGGGCAGCTTGGCCCGGAGCCAGGAGGGTTTGCGCGTGGTGTCCATTGAGGTCGGGAAAAGGAAACGAAGTGGGAGGGAGATAACAACCCCGTTCTCAGGCCCGGGCGGCGGGTATCAGCTGGCTGATTTCGCCGGGTTAACCGCGTTAAGAAACGCTGGCAATTGGGACCAAAATTCCGCAGCGAGCACGGCTTTCACCTCGGCCGGATCCACGGTGCGCTCCAGTTCCGCTTGCATCGAGGTGACGGTCCCATCGCTGGCGCTGATGCCGCAGGGGACAATGCCGCCGAAATGGGCGAGGTCGGGATTCACGTTGAGCGCGAAGCCGTGGTAGGCGACCCAGCGCCGGACGGCCACGCCCAGGGCGGCGATCTTGCGCCGGCCGAGCCAGATGCCCGTTTTGCCGGGGCGGCGCGCGGCAGCAAGGCCGAGGCTGCCCAGGCTGTTGATCAGGACTTGTTCGAGAAAACGCAGATAGGCGTGGAGATCCTGGTGTGGCGTGAGATTGACGATCGGATAGCCCACGATCTGGCCGGGTCCGTGATAGGTGATGTCTCCGCCGCGATTGGTTTTGATGACTTCAATGCCCGCTTGCGTGAGTTGCTCCTGATTCCAGACCAGGTGAGTGTCCGCGCCGCTGCGCAAGCCGAGGGTGTAAACCGGATCGTGCTCCGTGAAGATGAGCGTGTCGCCGATCTCGCCGGCGATGCGTTGGACCACGAGTTGGTCCTGCGCGCGACGTGCGGCCTCATAACGCGTCCGACCCCAGTCGAGCGTCGCGGCGGCGGTCGGGAAGGTGACGTGGGCGTCTGGCATGGAAGGCACTCTCGTCATTCTTGCGCCGGGGGCAACCCCGGTTGTGAATAACGATAATCCGGTGGCGAAACGTGTAAGCGTTTCGGAGCGATTCACGAAAGCCTCACGGCTTTCGCTACTAACCAACCGGCTCTTTCAACGAGTGTTAACGGGTCATCCAGAGCCAGCCGGCGCCCGCCAGGATCGTCAGCCCGAGCACCACGGCGACTTGCCGCCGCAGGACCGCGGAACCAAGGGTCACCGCAAAAATTCCTTTCACGATCGAATTGGCCACCGCGGCCAAAATCACGGCTTGGATCGCAATAGTCAGTGCGAGCGAGCCGCTCCTGGCGCTATTCGCCATCGAGAGCGCAATCGCGTCCATGTCGGTCAGTCCGGAGACAAAGCTGAGCGGAAGTATACCGGCCTGGAAATCCACCTGAGTGATGATTTTCACGAGGCCGGCGACAATTGCATAAAGCAGCGCGAATTTGATCGCAGTGAGCAGGCTCAGCGGATTTGCGATGGTCGGAATGGCGACCGAGCCCTTTCCCGGCCGGCGCACGAACCACAGCCAGACACCGTACGCGATCCCGGGAACCGCCATGGCGGCCAGCGCCGGCGCGAGGGCGAGGGCGAGGGGACGATTGATCACGCTGGTGGTCACCACCACCCGGGCGAGCATCACCGTGCAGGCGATCACGACGGCAAAGGCGTAATGTTCGGAACGCGCCGGGTCTTCCTTGCTGCGCCGGCTGAACGCCAGCGTGGTCGCGGTGCTCGAGGCGAGGCCGCCGAGCAGGCTGGTGACGACGATGCCGGCGTTGGCGCCCAGCAGGCGCATGGCGAGATAACCGACAAAGCCCAGGCCGGAAATGAGCACGACCATCATCCAAGTCTTGAAAGGATTGAAGAGGCCGTAAGGGCCGAAATCCGCGTTCGGCACGAGCGGCAGGATGACTCCCGTGATCGCGACGAATTGCAGCGTGGCCCGGATGTCCTGCGTGGTGAAGGCGCTCGTCCAGGCGTGCAGCGGCTGTTTCAATCCCAACATGACCATTGTGGTGGCGGTCACGACGACCGCGGCTTGTTGAAAGTGCCATTGTACGAGACAGCCGGTAAGCAAGGTCAGCATCACGGAGGCGAACGTTGTGCCCCCGGGGCGGTTTGGTCCGGGCGCTTTTGTGTACGCGATGATCTGTTGCGCCCCGACCAAGACAACGACGGCCACCAGCAGGAACGGGGAACTTTCGTCGCTCAGGAACGCCCCCAGGCAACCGAGAATACCCCAGAAGGTGTAGGTCCGCACGCCACCCAGATCGACGTATTCGTTCTCCTTGGCCTGATGGTCGCTCCATTGGCGAATCAGTCCGACCAAGGCACCCAAACCGGCGCTGGCAATGATCGAGGCAAGGAGGTTCGGCACAGTCGTACCATGGCCTTTGCCGGCCGGCCCGCAAGAGCCGGGAAGTGGAAGCCAATTTCCGTTTGCCCCGGGCGGATTGCCACGCCACGGTGCACGGTTCATGAGCGACCTCTCTCCCGATATCAGCCACGACCAGCATGCCGTCCGGCGGCAGAAGCTTGCCGACCTGCGTGCGACCGGGATCGATCCGTTTCGTGCGAATTTCGCGACGACGCATTTCTCCGGCGACGCGGTCAAGGCTTACGTGGAAGGCCAGGATAATACCGTGACGGTCGCCGTG
>CAMAPG010000253.1 GCA_945859965.1 Opitutus sp. GAS368
GATGGATTTTCTTCGCGAGCAACGGCAGGGCGACCTCAGCGTGCCGGTCGGTGGGGACCACTACGCTGACCGCGTCGCACGCATCCCCGAGTTCCTCGAGCGTGGCAAAGCGGCGGCAGTTGAGCTTGGCCATGATTTCCGCCGCGCGCACATCGCTAGCCTCGTAAATGCCCGCGAGTTCTGCGCCGGGCAGCGAGGCATAGATCCGGGCGTGATGCTGGCCGAGCGAACCGACGCCCGCGACCCCGCAACGAATTTTTGGAGAAGCCATGAACGGCGACGGTAGCGGTGGTCGCCCCGACCGCCATCTGAAAAATAACCACCAAAACCAGGAAACGGAATTTAACCACAAAGACGCAAAGGCACAAAGAAAGCCGCGGCAGAGGAGGGGCGGATCCCAAGCTCGATCTTTGTGCTTTTGCGTCTTTGTGGTTAAGGATCGAATCCGGCTTTATCGCAGCACGCCTTCGTGGAGGAAAAGCTGCCGGCCGGTCTTGGCCGCGTGGGCCGCGTTGTGCGTCACTAGGACGAGCGCGGTTTGGGTTTCACGACAAAGATCCAGCAGAAGCTCGATCACGGCGTCGCCCGTCTGTTCGTCGAGATTACCAGTCGGTTCATCCGCCAAAAGCAGCTGCGGCCGGTTCATCAGGGCCCGGGCCACCGCGACCCGCTGCCTTTCGCCACCCGACAACTGCGACGGCAGATGTTCGGCCCGCTCGGCGAGGCCGACCTTGGCCAGCATCGAGGCGGCGCGGGCGCGCTCCGGCTCCCCCACCCGGCCCAGCATCCGGCCCGCCATGAGCACATTCTGCAGGGCGTCGAGTTCGGGGATGAGATAAAAGGACTGGAAAACCATCCCGAGAAACAAAGCCCGCCGTTCCGGCTGGGCGGGTGTTCCCGCCCAAGTCACGACCCCGGCATCCGGGGCATCGAGGCCGGAAAAAAGATGCAGCAGCGTGGATTTTCCTGAGCCCGATTCGCCGCGGATGCTCACGCTTTCCCCGGCCTTCACCTCGAGGTCCACCCCGCGCAGCACCGCGATGCGGCGGTCGCCGCTGAGGTAGTCCTTGCGCAGCCCTTGCGCACTGAGAATGACGGCCGCGTTACTCATTGCGCAGGGCCTCCACCGGTTTCAGCCGCGAGGCCCGCCAGGCCGGAACGAGTCCCGCGAGCGTCGAACTGATAATCGCGCCAATGATGATGAAGACGAGGTCGGAACCCACGGTATGCGACGGGAGTTTCGCGAAGAGATAAAACTGGCGGAACACTTCCTCGCCGACCGTCAGGCGCGCGAGCACTTGCACGATCTGATCGCGGAACGTGAGCATCAGCCACGCAAGCAGCAGCCCCACTGCGGTCCCGGCGAGCCCCAAAAACAAGCCCTGCGCACAAAAACACGCGGCGATCTGCCGGGGATTGCCACCGAGTGCGCCAAGCAAGCCGATCTCCCGGGTCTTGCGGACGACCGAGATCAGGAGCGAGCTCATGATCGAGAGCGCGGCCACGACGACGATGAACATGAGGAGGAAGGCCACCATGTATTTCTCAAAACGGATGATGTGCTGGAAATCCGCATTGGATTCGAACCAGGTCAGGGCGCGGCGATCGTCGGGCAGCACTGCATTCAGGGCTGCCGCCGTCTTGAATTCATCAGCCCCCGGAGCCAGCCGCACGTTGATGCCATGCACCGAATCCTTCAGGCCGTAGAGCTCCTGCATCAGGCGGATGGACGCAATCACCACGCTCCGGTCGAGCTGCTGGTGCCCGATCTCGAAGATGCCCGCGATCCGCACGGTGCGCGGCAGCTGGATTTCGTCGCCGTTCGATTTCTCCAACAACAGCGGGGAAAAGATATCCACCTTGGACCCGACCATCGCCCCGAGCGATGCCGCCAGCTGGGAACTCAGGATCACGGAGTCGTCGTCGAGGTTGTCGAGCGATCCCGCCAGCATGTAGCGATTGAACGGAATGACGCGGTTCACCCGCGAAAGATCCACGCCTTGAATGAGCGGGAACACCGGCCGGCGCCGGTATTCCAGCATCACCGTGCCCTGGGCATAAGGCGTCGCGGCCACGACTCCGGGAACCTTGGAAATGCGGGCAATGATCTCGTCCGCGTTGTCGATCGTGCCCGCCGCGACAACTTGAATTTCCCCCTGCGTATCGACGATCATCCGGCGGATTTCGTAGCTGAAGCCGCCCATGACACTCGTGGAAACCACGAGCAGCATCACCCCGACGGCCACGCCCAAACCCGACATGAAGGTGAAAAACGGAAAGCGCCGCCCCGTCGGGAAAAGCTGTTTGAAGGCGAGGTAGAGATACCAGGGCATCGCGGAGGGATTGGGAACGCAGAGGGCGCGGAGGTAAAGCGAGGACGCAGAGTAATTAGACTAACTCAGCGACCTCCAGTCAGTCTCTGTGTCCTCTGTGTTCCGCTCAGGCCGAACCAGGACGGAGCTGTGGAAACAGAATCACATCGCGGATGCTCTCGGCGCCCGTGAGCAGGATGCACAGGCGGTCGATACCCACGCCCATGCCGCCGGCGGGAGGCATGCCGTGTTCAAGCGCGAGCAGGAAATCCTGGTCGATGTTTTGCTTTTCCTCGCCGGCCTGCGCTTCGAACATCGCGCGCTGCACGTCCGGATCGTTTTGCTCCGAGTACGCGGGAGCGATCTCCATGCCGCCGATGCACAGTTCGAAGACATCGATGGTGCTCGGATCATCCGGGGTGATCTTGGCCAGCGGGCAAAGCTCCTTCGGCAAATGGGTGACAAACGTCGGCTGGATCAGCGTCGGCTCGATCTTCTTGGAGAAAATCTCGTTGGTGATTTCGAATTCCTCCCAGACCGGATTGACCGAAAGCCCGAGCTTCTCCGCGCCGGCAATCTTCTCCGCCTTGGTCCGGCTGAACCATTCCGGATCGCCGGTTTCCGTGCGGATGAGGTCCTTGTACTTCACCTCGCGCCACGGGCCGCCGAAATTGATCACCTGTCCGCTGGCGGCGTGCTTGATCTCGCTGGTGCCCAGCACATCCAGGCAGAGCGTGGTGAGCAGGTTCTTGATCAGCGTCATCATCCCGCGGTAATCGCTGTAGGCTTGGTAAACCTCGAGCATGGTGAACTCGGGATTGTGCCGGCGCGACACACCTTCGTTGCGAAAATTGCGGCCGATCTCGAAGACGCGGTCATAGCCGGCGACCAGCATGCGCTTGAGGTAAAGTTCGAGCGAAATCCGCAGCACGAAATCGACGCCCAGGGTGTTGTGATGGGTCGTGAACGGCCGCGCCGCCGCACCGCCGGCGATGTTCTGCAGCACCGGCGTTTCCACTTCGATGAACTGCTGATCCTCGAGAAACCGGCGAATGTGCGACACGATGCGCGAACGCAGCATCAGGCGTTTTCGCGACTCCTCGTTGACGATGAGATCAAGGTAACGCTGGCGGTAAACCTGCTCGGGATCCGAAAGGCCGTGCCATTTTTCCGGCAGCGGGCGCAGAGCCTTCGCGACCAGGGTAAGGGCCTCGACGCGCACCGTGATTTCACCGGTCTTCGTTTTGAACAACGTGCCCTTCGCTCCGAGGATATCGCCGAGATCGAACTTCTTGAATCCGGCGTAAACCTCGTCGCCCACGACGTCCTTCTTCACGTAGAGCTGGATCTGGCCCTGCTGGTCGAGAATCTTGACGAACTGGCTCTTACCCATGTCGCGGATGACCACGAGCCGGCCGGCGACCGCGACGGTCACGGTGTTTTCCTGGCCCTCCACGTAGGCCTTGATCGCGTCGCCCGAAAAATGCGTCGTTGCGAAATTCGCGCGGAACGGATCGACCCCGGTCGCGCGCAGGTCGGCAAGCTTCTGCCGCCGGACGGCATGCTGGTCGTGGCTGATATCGGGAGGGAGGTCGCTCATGAACCGCGTACCGTGGCGCGGCAGTCCGCCCGGCGCAAACGGAAATTGGCTCCCGCTTCCCGGCTCTTGCGGGCCGGCCGGCAAAGGCCATGGTACGGCTGTGCCGAACCTCCTTGCCTCGATCATCGCCAGCGCCGGTTTGGGTGCCTTGGTCGGACTGATTCGCCAATGGAGCGACCATCAGGCCAAGGAGAACGAATACGTCGATCTGGGTGGCGTTCGGACCTACACCTTCTGGGGTATTCTCGGTTGCCTGGGCGCGTTCCTGAGCGACGAAAGTTCCCCATTCCTGCTGGTGGCCGTCGTTGTCCTGGTCGGGGCGCAACAGATCATCGCGTACACGAAAGCGCCCGGGCCAAACCGCCCCGGGGGCACGACGTTCGCCTCCGTGATGCTGACCTTGCTTACCGGCTGTCTCGTACAATGGCACTTTCAACAAGCCGCGGTCGTCGTGACCGCCACCACAATGGTCATGTTGGGATTGAAACAGC
>CAMAPG010000254.1 GCA_945859965.1 Opitutus sp. GAS368
TGAAGGCAGCGATGATTAGTTTGGCGAGCTGGGCGACGCTGACGTCGTTGTTTGGGTTGCCGATGTTGAAGATCTGGCGCGAGGCCTTGCCGTTCTTGTTCTCGATGATGCGCAGGAGCGCGTCGACGCCGTCGTCGATGAACGTGAAGGAGCGGCTTTGCTTGCCGCCATCGACGAGCTGGATCGGTTTCTTGAAAATGACGTTCGAGATGAACTGGGTGAACAGGCGCGAGCTGCCTTCCTTCGCCTCAAACACGTCGTCGAGTTTCGGCCCGATCCAGTTGAACGGCCGGAAAAGGGTGTAATCCACGTTGTCGCGGACCCCATAGGCATAAATGACGCGGTCCAGGAGCTGCTTCGAGCAGGCGTAGATCCAGCGCTGCTTGTCGATCGGGCCATAGACCATGTTGCTGGCGGCTTCGTCGAGTTCAGGGTCCGGGCACATGCCGTAGACTTCGGACGTCGACGGAAAGATGACGCGCTTCTTGTACTTCGCGCACTGACGGACGATCGAGAGGTTGGCCTCGAAATCGAGTTCGAAGACCCGCAGCGGATCCTTGACGTACTGGGCGGGGTTCGCGATCGCGACGAGCGGGATGACCGCGTCGCATTTCTTCACGTGGTATTCGATCCACTCGCGGTTGATCGTGATGTCACCCTCGATGAACTTGAAGCGCGGGTTGCCGAGGCAGTTGCCCAGCTTGTGGCTGCCGACATCCATCCCGTAGACCTCCCAGTCCTTTTGCTTGAGGATCGCGTACGTGAGGGAGCTGCCGATGAAGCCATTGGCGCCGAGAATGAGGACTTTAAGAGGCATAAGCGTGAAGTTTGAGCCGGAGGATTAACCGCGAAAGGAATGAAAAGCACGAAAGAATAACGGGGTTGGGTTGTAGGCCAGGTCGGCCTGTCCGCCATAGGCCTGGCGAAGGTGAATGACCTGGCCTGCCACCTCAGCGAGGTGGCCTACAGGATCTGTCCCACCCGCAAAACCGGTGCGGGTGCGTTGCGCCACTCGGTCTTGGTGAGTTCCAGCGCGCCATCGCCCGTCGCCACCACCAGCGGCGAAACGGAAAGGACCTCGCCGGGCCGGCCGCGTCTCCCGCGCGTGGCCGGAGAATCGGTTTCGGCCCACCACACCATCAGGCGGGCGGGTCCCACATCGCTGAAGGCTCCTGGATACGGATCGGTCACCGCGCGAATGAGATTGAAAATCTGCCCCGAGGTTTGCGTCCACGCAATGCGGCCGTCCTCGGGTTTTCGTCCGCCGAAGTACGTCACCTGGGTTTCGTCCTGCGGCGTTTCCCGCGCTTTTCCCGCCAGCAAAGAGTCGATCTGCCGGGCCAGGACGCGGCGCGCACAGGGCAGCACCTTGCGGAAAGCCTGCTCCGCGGTGTCGCGCGGCCCGATCTCCACGCCTTCCTGGTCCACGATGGCGCCGGCATCCGCGCTTTTGACCATGCGGTGCAGGGTCATCCCGATCCGCGGCTCGCCGTGCAGGACCGCCCAGTTGATCGGCGCCCGACCCCGGTATTTCGGCAGCAGCGAGCCGTGCATGTTGAACGCCCCCAGCGGGGCAAGCGGCAGGATTTTCGAGCTGATCATATTGCGGTAATACACCGACAGGATCAGGTCCGGCTTCAGCGCGGCAATGCGCTCGATCCATTCCGGGGTGTTCGCCTTTTCCGGGGTGAAAATCGGAATCCCCTTTTCCTTCGCCGCGACCGCCGGGGTCTTGAACCAGATTTTCTCGTGGGGATTGTCCTCGTGTGTGATGAGCGCCACAATGTTGTCGCCGCGCTCCAGCAATAACGAAAGGCATTCGTAGCCCACTTCACTGTAGCCGAAAAAAAGAATGCGGGGTTTGGCCATGGCTTAAAATCCTGGGCGTGCAGGCGGGCCGCCCGCAATTGGGAAATGCCGGATGTCCGATCCGGTATTGCCACGAAAAGGCACGAAAATTTCCGGGGCTTGGGACTACGGCTTCGTTTCGAGGATTTCCTTCACGAAATACCGCTGCCGCGCGCGCACCACCTGGTAGGTCCGGCCGACATATTCACCGATCAGCCCGATGCCGACCATCGTCACACTGACGAGGAAGAAGAGGATGCCGAAGAGCGTGAAGACGCCCTTGGTGTCGTCGCCGAGGAACAGGCGGTAGTACGCCAGCACGAGCACGAGCAGGAAACTTCCGGCCGAGCACAGCATCGCGAACATCGTGAAATACTGGAGCGGGGCGAGGGAGAAGCCGGTGATCAGGTCGAAGTTGAGCCGGATCAGCTGATAGAAGGAATAATTCGAAACCCCCGCATGCCGTTCCTCGTGCTTGACGCCGACCTCCGTCGGATTGCTGGCGAAGCTGTAGGCCAGCGCGGGAATGAAGGTGTTGATCGCCCCGCTGCGCACGATCGCCTCGATGATCGGCCGGCGGTAGGCCCGCAGCATGCAGCCCTGGTCCGTCATCTTGATGCTCGTCGTGTGCTCGCGCACATAATTGACGAGTCGCGAGGCATAGGTGCGGAAAAACGAATCCTGCCGCTCGAGCCGGTAGCCACCGACGTAATCGGAACCTGCGGCGATTTTTTCGAGCAGCTTCGGAATTTCCTCGGGCGGATTCTGCAGGTCCGCGTCGAGCGTGAGAATCACCTCGCCGCGCACGCGCTCGAACGCCGCCATGATCGCCATATGCTGGCCGTAGTTGGCGTTGAAATCGATGACGCGCGTCACATCGGGGCGCTTTGCATACTGTTCCCGCAGGAGCTCGATCGAGCGGTCCTGCGAACCGTCGTTTGTGAAGATGACCTCGTAGCGCTGGCCCAGGGCATCCAGCACCGGGTAAAGCCGCGTGAACAAGGTCGGGAGGTTCAATTCCTCATTGAAAACGGGAATGACGACGGAGAGCTGGAGGGAGGAAGGCGAGGACACGGGTCGGATCAAAGCAAAAGCCGGGGGAATGTGGAACTCAGGAAATCAGGAAAAAATCATCGGATTCCCAGGCTCTATTCCTGATTTCCTGAGTTCCACATTCAATTGGTTTCACGGTTTGAGATGCGCGGTCAGCACCGTCACCAGCGCATCCACCACGCGCTCCACGTCGGCCGGCGTCAGGGACGGAAAGAGCGGCAGCGTCAGGATATTGCGTCCGGCGTATTCCGCATTGGGAAAATCGCCGTCTTTCCAGCCGAGCCGACGATAAAGCGCGAAGAGATGAATGGCCGGGTAATGCACCCCCGTGCCGATGCCCGCAGCGTGCAGCTTCGCCATCACGTCGGCGCGTTTGATCGTCAGGCGTTCCTCGGGCAGCACGACTTGGAACATGTGCCAGTTGCTGTGCGTGAAATCGGCCACCGGCAGCCGCAGGCCGAGCGCGCGCACCGAGGGGGTTCCGAGCAACTCAAAATAGAGCCGGGCCAGTTCGCGGCGCTTCGTCGTGAATGTTTCGAGATGCGGCAGCTGCCCGAGCCCGACCCGCGCCGCCACGTCGGTCAGGTTGTATTTCCCGCCGACCAGCTCCACTTCCATCCCGTCGTAACCCGTGCGCACCACGCCCTGCAGCCGGTATTGCTCGGCCAGTTTGGCTTCGCGTTCGTCGTTCATGACGAGGCAGCCGCCTTCGATCGTGGTAAGGTTTTTGTTGGCGTGGAAACTGAAGGAAACGAAATCGCCGATCGCGCCGATGCGCCGGCCCTTCCAGCTGCTGCCGAAGGATTGCGCCGCGTCCTCAATCACGCGCAGCTTGTGCCGCTGCGCGATGGCGTAGAGGCGGTCGCGGTCAACCGGCAGGCCGGAGAGATCGACCGGGATGATCGCGCGGGTCGCGGGCGTGATCGCCGCCTCGACCCGGTCGAGATCGAGATTGCGCGTCAGGGGATCGATATCGACGAAGACCGGCTTCGCCCCGACGTCGAGCACGACATTGCTCGTGGCAACCCAGGAAAGCGGCGTGGTGATGACCTCGCGCCCCGGGCCGATGCCGGCGATGCGCAGCGCGATTTCCATCGTGCAGGTGCCCGAGTTGAAAACCCGCACCGGGCGTCCGCCCACATATTCGGACAGTTTCGCCTCAAACGCCTTCACCTGCGGCCCGGAGGTGATCCAGCCGGAGCGCAGGACTTCGGCGACACCGGCAATCGTTTCATCGTCGATGGTCGGACGGGTGAAAGGCAGAAAAGGCGCGGACATGTCAGGGTTGATTGCCGAAGAGATAATGATCGGGCGTCTCAGCGAGCAAACGATAACGGAAGGCCGGGTCGGCAAACAGCGGCCCGACATCCTTCTTGCGCGCCACCACGAAAAGCCGGCCCGGCTGCTGCCACAGCTGGCGGAACTCGGCTTCTTCCATAAAACGCCCGCTCGCCCGCGCCCCGGCGTCCTCCTCCAACTCGAGTTCGCCCTTGAAGCTG
>CAMAPG010000255.1 GCA_945859965.1 Opitutus sp. GAS368
CCCGCGGATCATCGCCGGAAAATCCGCCGGGGTGCTGGAGGAAATAAATCCGATCAAATGGGCGATGCCGTGTTTTTCGGCCAGGAGCCGGTGCTCCGGGGTGAGCACGGCGGAAACACCGTCAAAGCCAGCGCCAGCGACAGCCTTGATCTTGCGCTCGAGGGTCCATTCGTGGTCTTCCCGCGGATGACCTCTCAATGTCCAGAGCGTGGCGTACTGAATCAGGCGGGCCATGGGGGTAAGGGCTGAACGAGTCGGAGGATTTTGGCCGGCGCTTGGACGCGGTCAGTGGTCAGCCATGTCGACCCTTGAACGTGAGCTCGGCAATCCCGCTTTTGTCGAGCTGGCCGAGACCGAGCGTCACCATGCGGTCATACTGCTCCTTGGTGGCTTTCGCCAGCGGCAGGTTCAGCCCGGCGTTGCGGCCGAGATCGTAGGCGATGCCGGAATCCTTGGCCGCATGCGCCGCGGAGAAAAAACAGGAATGGTCGCGGTTTTGCATGTCCTCCCCATCGGTTTTCAGCACCTGCGAATTGGCGCCGGTCTGGAGGAACACTTCGCGCAACAAGGTGAGATCGAGCCCCAGCGCCGCACCGACGCCCAGTCCCTCCGCCAGGGCCGCGGTGTTCATGTTCATGACCATGTTGACGAGTGCCTTCACCTGGGCGGCCTGGCCGGTCGGCCCGATGTAGCGCAATGCGCTGCTGAGCTGTTCCAGGATCGGTTTGACCTTCTGGAAAACGTCCTCGGCCCCACCACACATCAGATAAAGCGTGCCGTTGCGCGCCTGGGGAATGCTGGAGGCCATGCACGCTTCCAGCGTGACCGCACCCGCGGCCTGCGCGCGGCGGGCGACTTCGACGTGGGTCTTGGGATGAATCGTCGCGCAGTTGACGAAGATTTTCCCCTTGGCGTTGAGGAGCAGGCTGTCGCCCGTCTCAGCGAAGGTGGCGAGCTGCGCGGCGTCGTCGGTGACCACGGTGAAAATCACGTCAGCCGCGGCGGTCGCCGCCTTGAGCGTGGGGGCAGCCTGGCACTTCAGTTCATCCGCCAGCGCCGTCGCCCCCGCGGTGTGTGTGTCGAAAACGGCCGCCACGGTATAGCCGCGCTCCTGTAATCGACGCGCCATGTTGGCGCCCATCCGGCCGACTCCGACGAAAGCAATTTTTGGGGTCATGACGGATAAGCCAACGCGCTCCACGGCATGAGCCAATGATAAAAGCATGGTCTGTCCTTCGCGGACCCGCGCGCTCAGGCATGGCGAATATAAAATAAAGCACGACTGCCGTCGGGATCGTCCACCAGGGTACCGGATTGCGCCGGTCCGCACGGCGATAAATCGGCATTCCGGCGACAGTGGGGCAGGTCTTCGACCCGCCCTACTCCCTGGCCAAAATCCGCGGCCGGAGCGCTTTTATTGTGGGCGGGGCTTTATGCCCCGACCTGCCGCGGGATCAACCCGCTCCCACATTTAATCGAAGAGAAAACAGGCCACGACCAA
Organism: Opitutus sp. GAS368; assembly: GCA_945859965.1. GTDB lineage: Bacteria > Verrucomicrobiota > Verrucomicrobiia > Opitutales > Opitutaceae > CAMAPG01. The sequence continues at coordinate 1,502 of CAMAPG010000255.1, forward strand.
AACCCGGCCTTGTGTGCGGCCCGCCAGTGGGTACGCCTTGACGGAGTGTCCGACCCCTTCACGCCCACCGCTCCCTGAGCCATGCGACTTCCCCTCTGGCTTTTTCGCTGGCTGCATCAGCGCAAGCTCTCACGCCGCCGGATGCACGGCGGATTCCTGCACTCGTGGCTGGGCGACCGCCTCCTGGAAAAAGCGCTGTGGAGCCCCACCCGCGAATCGCTCGCCCGGGCCTGGCTCATCGGCTTCCCGATCACGGTCATGCCGTTCCTGCCTTTCCAGACGCTCTTCGCTGCGGTGGCGGCCCTTTTCATCCGCGGCAACCTGATGCTCTGCATTGCGCTGCAGTTTCTCTCCTCACCGGTAACCGCGCCGGTGCATCTGCCAGCGTGCTACTTCGTGGGTGAACTGGTGCGGGGCCATCGTCCGGGTGCGGTCTGGCAACATTTGCGCGATACACCCCGCGATTTGCTCCGCGGCGAAGCCGTTATTTCACTCTACCTCGGGGCCTTCGTCATTGGCATCCTCGGCGGCGCCGCGGGTTACGCCGTGCTGCAGAAAACGTGGCGCGACGCCGCTCCCAAGAAACGGCGTGATTCGCCCGTCCCCTGACTCAGCCGCAGAAGGAATACTTGAACCACAAAGATACAAAGGCGCAAAGAAGACCGCTGCCGTAATGGGACCGATCCCCACCCGCCGAGAAGTTCGATCTTTGTGCCTCTGCGCCTGTGTGGTTAAAAATCCGGAAGCCTGCTCCGGGTTATCGGCCCGCCGCCCAAGCCAGGCCGTCGGCGCCTTTGCCGGCCTCGATTAATTTTTCCACCTTCCAGTGCTTGAGATCGATGGCGGCGACCTGCTTGCTCGCACCACACGAAACATACGCCACCGCGCCATCGGGTCGGATGAGCACAAACTCCGGCGATTTGGGCAGGTCGAGGGTTTCCACGAGTTTCATCGTCGCCAGGTCGACCCGTCCCACCTTGTTCAATCCGATTAACGCCACCACCAGCGATCGGCCATCGGGCGTGCATGCCGTGCCGTAGGCGAGGCCCGGCAGCGGAATGGAGGTGCTGACCTGGTTGGTTTTCGTGTCGATCACCATCAGGCGCGGCTTGGTTTGATCCGCGGTGAAGACCCAGCGGTCATCCTTTGAAATCGAAATCCGCTGCACCAACGTCGCAACCGGGATCGTCATGAGCAGCGTGTTCGCCTCGAGGTCCAGAACGGAAACCGTGCCGGAGCCCACATTCGCGGTGTAACCCCGCCGGCCGTCGTGGGAAATCGCGAGCATGTGCGACTGCGCATCGCCCGTGGGGACCGAACCGACAATGGCCAGGGTCTTCGGATCGATGATGGAAACGGAGCGGGCCACTTCCGTGGTAACGTAGAGGCGTCCGTTGGTCGGATGAATCAGCGCGCAGTGCGGCCGCACTCCTTTGCCAAAATCGACCGTCGCGACGACCTGGCGCTTCGCCAAATCCATCACGCGGATCAACTGTCCGTCCGTGCCAGGGCGCCCCACGCCGGAATTGCCGAAAATCGGCACGTATGCGAATCGCCCATCGGGAGAAGCGATGACCTCATGGCCGGTCACGCCGTCTTCCGGAATCGTCGCGATTTCCTTACCCGCCACCGGATCGATCAGCGACAAAGTGTGATCGCCTTTGTTGGCGACGAGCAGCATTCCGGAGGAAGTTCCGCCCCCACCCGTCTTCCCGACGACGGACAGCTGCGTTGCGAAACCAAGGGAAACAGCCATCAGCGACAGCCGGAACCATCCGCGGGATATTTCAGGGGGGTACATGCGCTCATGCTTTGATTTTAACGCCGGGTAAGTCAAACGCCGCGAGCAGAGGTCGTGCCCTAGTTTGCGAACAGGATCAATAAATCGCTCTCGTTCTTCGTAGTCTTTCTCCTCCCTCCAGCCGAGAACGAAGAACGATTGCGAGAAAGAGCTCGAGCCAAGGCAGCAGCGGAGAAATTTGGGCATCACCCGGCAGGGACAAAAAAGCGGCCGGCGCCGCGAGGCACCGCCCGCTGAAGGGTTCGCTCGCTGGCGCGACGGCAACGGAGGAAAATCTCAGTTGAGAGAAACGTCGTCGAACAGCGCCGGGGCGCCCTAGCCGCCGCCCCGCCACTGGAAAAGAGCAGGCCGTTCATCGTCGCGGCTCCCGTCCCTTGCTCCCCAATCGCGTTGGCCGCGCCGATCAGCACGCCATCGACATAGAGCGAGGCCTGATTGGTGGAGGCATTGGCCACCACTTTCACAAGTTTCCACGTGTCGAGCGGGATGACGTTGGCACCGCCGATATTCGTGTACGCGGTGCCGTTGTACCACGAGATCTGGCCACCGGACACAACCCGGAGACGGAACACGTTCGTCGCGCCGAACATCAGCCGCCATTGGATGGCGCCGCCGGACGCCGCAAAGGCCTTGGTCCGGATCCAGAACTCGAGCGTCTTCGTGGACGTCGCCGAGACGGTCTTGGTGATGGTCTTGTCCGTCGCGTCGGAGTCGCTCAGGTAAAGTGCCGCTTGCTTTCGTGACCGGTGGGTGAACCCACGCCTTCGCTCACCCAGAAACCGGCGTTCGCGGCTGTATAACCGTAGGGCACGATGTTCTGCGCGTAGTTCTCATACGTGTCGGCGGTCGTATAGACTTCGATTTCGTTCAGGCACACCGGGGACGCCGCCGCGGTGCGCGGCGGCGCCCAAGGAACCAAGGGTAGAGGCTGTGAAGAAACGGGGCTTCTTCAGGCCGGGAGACAACTGGCGGGGTGTTTTGGGACTCATAACGAGACGAACTGACCTGCCTGGGTTTGCTATGCAGATGACTGACAAAAGTAGTCGCGACGGCAGTACCCGCGTATCTCCCGAAGCGGA
>CAMAPG010000256.1 GCA_945859965.1 Opitutus sp. GAS368
TCACGCCCCAGGGCGAGATTCTTTCGTGGTTCTCGACGACCCGCACGGACATCGAAACCGGCGAATCCTTTCCCGAACTCGACCCCAAGCATTTTTCGTTCAACTCCCCGCGTGGATGGTGCCCGGCCTGCCGCGGCCATGGACGCATCTTCCCCTGGATGCTCGAGCCGGAAGACGACGAGGACGATCCCCTCGCCCGGCTGCGGGCCTTTGGCGTCGACGCCACCGATGAAATCGCCGACGAAGGCCGGCCCTGTCCCGAATGCCGCGGCGCGCGGCTGAATCGCAGGGCGCGGTCGGTCAAACTTCACCTCCGCGGTCGGCAGCCTCCCCTGTCGCTGCCCGAGTTGTTGCGCGCGACGCCTTCACAGTTGATCACTCATTTGCGTTCCCTGGCGCTCGATTCCCGGGGAAAACTTATCACGCAGGATATCGTGCCTCAAATCGAAGAACGCCTGAAATTTCTCGATCATGTCGGACTTGGCTACCTTTCCCTCGATCGGCCGACCGAGACGCTTTCCGGTGGGGAAGCCCAGCGCATCCGACTCGCGGCGCAACTGGGCTCCAATCTTTCCGGCGTACTCTATGTCCTGGACGAGCCCAGCATCGGACTGCATGCCCGCGACAATGAGCGGCTGATCGAAACGCTTCAGGCGCTCCGCGCCAAGGGCAACACCCTGCTGGTGGTCGAGCATGATGAAGAGTTGATGGAGCAGGCCGATCACATCGTGGATCTCGGACCCGCCGCCGGCATCCATGGCGGCGAACTTCTCGCCAGCGGCACCCCAGCTGAGATCAAACGCAGCAGCCGGTCGCTCACCGGATTATTCCTGGCCCGCGGAATCAAACATCCGCTGCGGGGCGAATATCGACCGCTCCCAGCTGCGGGACAAAAAGGTCAATGGCTCGAACTGCTCGGAGCCCATTTCCGCAATCTGAAAGATTTCGATCTCCGCTTGCCCCTTGGCCGCCTGATCATGGCGGCCGGCCCCAGCGGAGCGGGAAAATCCACGCTCTTCCGCGATTTGCTCCATCCCGCCGTCAGCTATGCGATCAAGCACCGCAAGGCGCGCGTCACGGGTCGTGAATTCATCAAAGGCTACGGCTTCGTGACCGACGATCAACTGCTCACCGGGGCACCGGATGCGTCGCCACCCTTCACCGAGTTGCGCGGCGGCAACGTCTTCAAGGCCGTGATCGAGGTGGACCAGTCGCCCATCGGGAAAACCCCCCGCTCCACGCCCGCGACCTACCTCGGAATTTTCGACCAGATCCGCCAGTTCTTCGCCTCGCTGCCGGAATCGAAGATCCGCGGCTACTCCGCTTCGCGCTTTTCCTTCAATACTTCCGGCGGCCGGTGCCCCACCTGCGAAGGCGCGGGCCGGATCAAGCTGGAGATGGCGTTCATGCCGAACACCTACCTGCCGTGCGACGATTGCCGCGGCCTACGCTACGGTCCCGACCTGAACGACATCACGTGGAAAGAAAAAAACATCGGCGAAGTGCTGCGCCGCACCTTCGAGGAAGCCGCGCAATTCTTCGATTTTCATTCGCAGCTCTCCCAAGTCTGCCAGCTCATGGTCGATTGCGGCCTGGGTTATCTCACGCTCGGCCAGAGTTCGCCCACCCTCTCGGGCGGTGAAGCCCAGCGGCTCAAGCTGGTGACCGAGCTCGCGGCCGGCCTGGCCACCTACCGGGAGCGCAGCCGCGGGGAGTTGCCGCGCAATCTCTATCTTTTGGAGGAGCCGACCATCGGGCTGCATCTCAGCGACTGCGAAAAACTCATTCGCGTCCTCCATTCGCTCGTCGATCAGGGCCACACCGTGGTTGTCATCGAGCATCATCTCGACTTGCTGGCCGAGGCCGACCTGATCATCGAGCTGGGCCCGGTCGGCGGGCCCGCGGGCGGGGAATTAATGTACCAGGGTCCACTGGCTGGCCTGTTGCGCGTCAAACGCAGCCCCACCGCTCCCTATCTCCGCACGAAGCTTAACCGTTAAGCGCTGTATTCAGCCCCGCAGCGCCGCGTGGATCGCGGCGATCAGTTCGGCATGGTGCACGGGCTTGAGTAAGCAGGCCGAAAGCTTGGCCAGCGACACGCTCCGCGAAAGCAGCTCAGGATTGATGTAACCGGTCAGAAGGATTCGCTGGGGCGCGCCCGATCGCTCGCTCACCCGAATTAAAAACTCGAGCCCTTGTTCGCCCGGCAAAAGCTGGTCGCAAACCAGGACGTCATAGCGCCGCGTACCCAGCAGCAGCGCCGCTTCCTCGGCCGATGCCGCCGTCTCCACCTCAAACTCGGACGCCAGGCCCAGACGCATGGCATCGAGCAACGGCGGCTCATCATCCACCAGCAGGACCACCGGCGGGGATCGTGGATCCTGAACGGCCACGGCCATGGAATTAGCGAGCCGCCACGCTTTGATCGTGAAGCCGCGCAGCATCCTGCACGACCTTGATCAGTTCATTCAGCGCGACCGGCTTGAGCAGGTAACGAAACAACGCGGCCTCGTTCACGCTCCACAGGAGCATTTCAGGTTTCATATAACCCGTGACCAGAATCCGCTGCATGTACGGATAATCCTCCCGGGCCCGGACCAGAAAACTCATGCCATTGCCGCCAGCCATCAGATGGTCCGCGATCACGACCTTGAACGATTTCTTGTAGAGAATGAATTCCGCTTCGCGGGTCGAAGTCGCCGTCGTCACTTCAAAATGGGGCGAAAGCGCCGCCACAAATACGTCCAGCAAAGACTGCTCGTCATCGATCACCAGAATCGCAGCCTTCGGTGCAGCGGCGGTGGGGACGGAAGACTTGAGATCCGGAACATTCATGACCGCGGGATCGTGCCTCTCGACCCTGATTGGCAATCCAAACCGCTGCGCCAAATTCGCCGGCCACCGGTCGGGAAAGTTTTTCGGTTTGCGTCAGTCCCAGTTGGGGCGTTCCCTCAGCCCATCTGGCATGGATAAGATTGATCTGTATAAGGCCGCCCGCGCCGGTTCCCTCTCCCTCGTCCCCCCACAGGAGTTGACGGTTGAACGATTGATTGAGCGCAACGCCGCCGGACATACGCCGCTCCATGCCATCGCCAAGCAGGGCTGCCTCGGGCAGCTGCCACCCGGCTTGCTGAATCCAGCCCTACTCGCGCTGCGTAACGACTCGGGCTACACGCCTTTGCATCAAGCAGCGCTCGGCGGCTATCTCAGCCAGATACCACCGGAATTGCTGACGAGCGAGGCCCTGCTTCAGGCCAGCAACGCGGGTTACACGGTGTTTCATAGCGCTGCAGGCCATGGGCATCTCGACCAAGTGCCGGCGGCTCTCCTTTCGGCCGAGGTCTTTGGCCTGAAAACCCATCTCGGCAATACGCTCCTCCATGAGGCCGCCGAACACGGCGTTTTTGACCGCCTGCCCGAGAACGTCGTCACTCCCGAGCGACTCAAGGAAAAGAACATCAGCGGTGAAACCGTCGGTCACGTCGCCGCCCTTAATGGGCATCTCGACCAGATTCCGGCGCGATTTATCACCAATGAGATGCTGCTGGAGAAGACCAACGGCGGTGATACCGTCTTCCATGCCGCGGCGATCGCCAGCCATCTCGATCAAATTCCCGCCCAATTTCTGGTCCGGAACAACCTGGTGATCGCCAGCAACACCGGCTTTACCGCCATCCATGCCGCCGCGGAAACCGGCCAGCTCAACAAGCTGCCCCGGAGCATCCTCATCGCCGAGCTATTGCTGACGCGCAACGATTATGGCGACACGCCGCTCCACGCCGCCGCCTACGAAGGCCATCTGGACCAGGTTCCTGCCGAACTGCTCGATAGCCGCACCCTCGAGACCCGGAACTACAATGGAGCCACGGTGGCCTTGACCGCTTTTGATCGCGGATTTTCCGAGCAGATTCCTGAAAAATTCCGACCCAAGCCGCCGAGTCCGCTCAAACGATTGCTGACTAAGATCGGCGCCTCACGCCCGCCGTTTTAAAAGACGAGCGAGTCAGGAGTGTGACGTCCACGTTACGCGTCAACGGAACATCCAATACCGCCCGGCCTTCGCGCAGAGCCTTGCCCTCTGCGCAACCCAGAGTCTGGTCACACTTTCGTCTTTCCCTCGATCAGACGTGTGTTTCACTGCCCCTTCGTGCCCTTGGTCGGTACACCTGGCCTTTTCTTCCCAACTTCCGCATGAACACCACCATCACCGCCATCACCGCCCGCGAAATCATTGATTCCCGCGGCAATCCGACCGTCGAGGTCGACGTGAAACTTGCCTCCGGCCAAATGGGTCGCGCCGCCGTCCCTTCCGGAGCCAGCACCGGTGAACACGAGGCGCTCGAGCTGCGCG
>CAMAPG010000257.1 GCA_945859965.1 Opitutus sp. GAS368
GAATTACCGCGGAATTGTCGAAGACCAGGTGGATTTGATCTGCCGTTACCGTGGCGATGGAAAATTGATCTTCGTCAACAGCGCCTACGCGCTCTTCCTCGGCCGGAAGCGCCAGGAACTCATCGGGCAGCCCTTCCCACTTTTTCATCTCGGCCTGGCCGCGCGGCAGCGGACGGAAACCGAACCGGCCGACACGACCAATTTCGAAACCGACTTCCAATCGGCGGCGGGCACCAAGCTCTGGTTCATGTGGACCCAGCGCTCCATCCGCGATCCGCAAGGAACCGTGCTCGAATACCAGGCCGTCGGGCACGATGTTACCTTGCGCCGCGATGCGGAGGCCGCGCTCACGCGGGCCAAGGAAGAGGCCGAAAGCGCGGACCGGGCCAAAAGCACGTTTCTCGCGATGGTCAGCCATGAAATCCGCACCCCCATCAACGGCGTGCGCGGTTTCGCCAACTTGCTCGGCAATACCCCGCTCAATGACGAACAGCGCGAACACGTCGCGATGATCCGGACCGGGGCCGAGACCCTCGAATCGCTCATCACCGACATCCTCGACCTGTCAAAAATGGAAGCGGGCAAGCTCGACATCGAGACCCAGCCGTTTTCCTCGCACAAATGCATCGAGGAGGTCTGTAATTTTCTCACGCAAAAAGCCCGCGCCGGCAACCTCAAGCTCGAGAAGAAAATCGATCCCGATGTGCCGTCGAGCGTCCACGGTGACCAGGCCCGCGTCCGGCAGATCCTTTCCAATCTGGTCGACAACGGCATCCGCTTCACCGATCGCGGCAGCGTGACCGTGCATGTTTCGTGCGTGAAGACCGATCCCACCGGCCCGGGCTCCCATCCCGCGGTGCGCCTGTTTTTTTCGGTCGTCGACACCGGCTGCGGCATTCCTCCGGAAAAACTCGATCTTCTTTTCAAACCGTTCAGCCAGGTCGTCGACCCCTCCCCCCTGCGGCGTCGCGGCGGCACCGGGCTGGGGCTGATCATCTGCAAGCGCTTGTGCGAATTGATGGGCGGGGCCATTTCCGTCGACAGTCGCGTCGGCGAAGGCTCGACCTTCCGCTTCTCGATTCTGGCGGAGTACGACAAACGCGACACCGCCTCGCCCTTCGCGCTGCCCAAATTTCTCGGGGCCAAAACCTGAACGCGGCGGCGGCGGCCGGCTCCGCTGGCCGAAAGACGTAATTTCGGTACTTGCACGGTGTCGGGAATCGCAACAAGTTCACCGGCCTGTTTTAGGGCGCGGTAGCCAAGTGGTAAGGCCGAGGTCTGCAAAACCTCTATGCGTCGGTTCAATTCCGACCCGCGCCTCCAATCTCAACTGCTCGTGCACGAGGGATTTTAGCGCCGGGTATCCGCCAGCTGGCAGCCGAAAAACTTCCCGAGGATTTGCTTAGCAATCACGGGAAGACTCCCGCCAATTCACCTTGTCACCGCGGATCGCGCTCCCACCGTCAAGTCCGGACTGCCACCCGATAGTTCCAACCCGTTCGATTGATGAAAATAATGAATTCCCCCGAATCCAAATCACTTGATGGCAAAATCACCGAGGAATGGGTTTTCCGTCGCTCAATGCTGGCTGGGGCGCTTGGCCTCAGCATCCTCTGGGGTGCGGGGATCCGTGCGGCAACCGCGGAGACGATGGAGGCCGCCGTCGAACGATTGGGAATCCAAAAGTCGCTTTCGAAGGACATCCCCGCATGGGTCACGAAATTGCCAAGCTTTGGCACGATCGAGTGGACCGTCAAAACGCTTCCCTTTGTCAGCCAGGGTCCGCGCGGTGGCATCAGCGGCGCAGGCATGGTCGCGATTGATGGGCAGATTTACCTGATGGGAGGATTCATTCCCGCGGGGGACGAAACCGGTGATTCTCCAACCGGGCGCACCTCGCGCTGGACACATCGTTATGATCCAAAGTCCGACCGCTGGACGAGGCTGCCGGACATGCCGGGACGTCGTGAATACCTTCGCGCCATCGCGGCGGGCACCAAGATCTATGCCTTGGGTGGAGGGCTTCAGGAAAACCCAAGACCTTTGTACTCGGCCGCCGCGGATGTTTTTTGCCTCTCGCTTGATCGGAAACCCATGGGATGGGAGGCCGCCGGGAAATTAACCGTTCCGCGCACCCATATGGCCGTGGGCGCCATCGGCCAATATCTCGTCGTCGCCGGCGGAAACCAGTACGACTTCGGACAGGGCGGTTATAGCCAGCACACATTCCTGGGAAGCGCGGAAGTCCTGGACCTCGCAAAACCCGATCAAGGCTGGGTCCAACGATCCGCGATGCCCGGACAGCGCCGAGGCTGGGCGGCTTCCGCCGTGCTCGGAGAACGGCTGTATGTACTTGGAGGCATCACCATCACCGACAAAACCTGGGAACGAATTCAGGAGACACTGTGCTATGAGCCGGCCACGGATCAGTGGACGCGGCGGACCGACCCGCCCGCAGCGATTTCGGGATGGTCAGGCGGCACATATCAGAACCGTTATGTCATCGTTGTCGGGGGCGTGGTCGGCAACGGAACGTGGAACGACCTGCCGTTTGCTTACGATGCCAAAGAAGACCGGTGGCTGAAGATTGAAAGTCCCATGCCGCCGGGGGCGCTCTTCAACGATTCGTCGGTCTGTATCATCGAGAACACGATTTACGTGCTCGGAGGAGAGGGTCCCCACGGAAGCCACTTCAACCACTTCCTGGTGGGCCGGATTAAAAATGTCCCGGCAATGAGTCCCTCGTCCCACCAACCGTAAGCGCGGTCTTGGTCCGGGGCCCGCTCCCGCACTTGCGCCCGGCCGTTCTTCCTCATTAGTCATTCGTCTGCTCCCATGGCCACCACTGTTTTTACCATCGCCAACCAAAAAGGCGGCGTCGGCAAGACCACCACCGCGGTCAATCTCGCCGCCGCACTGGCCGACAAGAAAATCCACACGCTGTTGATCGATCTCGATCCGCAGGCCAACGCGACCAGCGCGATCGGCGTGGAAAAGCAGGAAGGCCGGAGCCTCTATGGCCCGCTGCGCGGCGAGGGTTCCGCCCTGTCGATGATCACCCCGACTTCCTACGAGCACCTCGCGCTCATTCCGAGCGAGGAAGACTTGGCGGCGGCCGAGATCGAGCTGGCCCAGACGGAAAACTATCTCGCCCGGTTGCGCGGCGTGCTCGAGCCGATCCGGGCGTCCGGCGGGTTTCGCGTCATCATCATCGATTGTCCGCCCGCCCTCGGCATGCTGTCGATGAACAGCCTGGCCGCGGCCGATTTCCTGCTCATCACCCTGCAATGCGAATACCTGGCGCTGGAAGGCCTCGGCCAGATTCTGCGCAATGTCGAGCGGCTGAAAACGGCCCATATCAATGACAGCCTGGAACTCGGCGGCGTGGTCATGACCATGTTCGATACCCGGACCAATCTTTCCCGCCAGGTGGTCGACGAGGTCAAAAAACATTTGCCCGATAAAATTTTCAACACGGTCATTCCGCGCACCGTGCGGCTCAGCGAAGCCCCCAGCTTCGGCAAAACCATTTTTGCCTACGATGCCGCCAGTCCGGGAGCCACGGCCTACCGGAACCTCGCGAAGGAAGTGATCGAGCGCTTCAAGCTGCTGGGCTGACCGATCAAAAGGACTGTAGGACTGAAGAACTGAAAGAGGTAAGATATCGCGGAATGGCTTAGGTTTCAGCCCTTCAGTTTTTCAGCCTTTCGCCTCTACCCGATGCCCGCTCCGCTCGCCAAATACCGCCACGCCTTCCTCATCGGGCTCCAGAGCAACCTGGTGTACCGCTGGAATTTCGCGCTCCGGGGATTCTTTTCCCTCTTTCACCTGGTCATTGTGTTCATCCTCTGGGGCGCGGCTTACGCGGGCAAGCCCAGCATCGGCGGGTTCAGTCTCGAAGCGACGCTCACTTATTTCGTCTCGCTCATCGTGCTGCAATTCTTCATCGGCGCCTTCAACGAGGACTACCAGATCAGCGAGGAAATCCGCAACGGCCTGATCAATCAGTTTCTGCTGAAGCCGATCAACTACTTCGCCTATCGCTTCAGTATTTTCACCGCGGCGCGGCTGGTCTCGGGCTGCCTGATTCTGATCCCACTGCTGCTGATCATGCCATTGATCAAGGACTACCTGGTCCTGCCGCATGAGTGGTGGCGCCTCTTCCTCGGCGTGCCGGCCATCGTGATGGCCGGTCTCATCCAGTTCAGTATCGCCTACTGCTTCGGCATGCTGACCTTCTGGTTTCTCGAGATCCAAGGCTTCGTCATCCTTTCCCTGGCGCTGGAATCACTGCTGGGCGGGCAAATGTTTCCCCTCGACCTTATGCCCGCGGGGCTCTTCCGCATCGC